>JAGCTA010000350.1 GCA_017963875.1 Victivallales bacterium
CAAAGTCTCCGACGGCATGGATGAGGCGTTCATACAGATGCTACGAAAACTCCCCAAGTATGGTTGCGACTCCGAGGAGACAAACGCACTCTGCCAACGAGTCATGGAGACTCTCTGCAACCTCGCTTCTGAAACACGAACCAAACATGGCGGTAAAATGAAACCGATGATTTTCAATTTCCGCTGGACTCCGACATTCAGCGCCGTGCTTAAGGCACGCCCTGACGGCTCGCGTGCGGGCGAGTTTCTCGGTCATGGCATGACACCTGCCCCAATAGGCCTCAAGAACGGCCTCTCGCCCGCACTCCGCTCCTATCTTTCGCTTGATTATTCCTGCGTCTATGGCGGTGCCACCAGCATGTGGGACCTGGATCCCGCACTGGCGCAAAGCGATGCCCTTGATGCCGTCTTCGAGACCATCCTCAACCAAGGTGGCATGATTTTCCAAGGGAATATGACTTCCGTAGAAGACTTGGAAAAGGCAGAGGAACATCCAGAGAACTACCCGCCGATCATCGTCCGCGTTGGCGGCTTCTCAAGTTTCTTCCATTATCTGACGCCCGAAGAGCGTCATGAGATTGTCCAAAGGGAACGGCATCGTAACTTAACAAGGTAATAAAATGAAAAAACATCCAAAGGCAAATCTGCTACTGCTGCCTCTTGTAGCCTGTGCCGTTTCTGTTCAGGCAGGCGAAACGCTTCTCGTTCAGGAAGGTGCTCCCAGAGCATCCATATACGTCTGCAATGACGAGGAGACCGCGGCTCCCCTCGACCTCAAGGCCTTGAAGGCACAGGGGATTCAAAGGGAGACATACGGAAAAATCGTCTTTGCAACGGCTTTGAATGACCTCGAATCCTGCTTAAAAACCATGACAGGAGCATTACTTCCCGTAAAAAAAGCAAATGGCATTGATGACGTCAGGCCGCCAGCCGTCGTTGTCGGCAAACTAGCCGACGAAGCGAATCTCACCATCCCCGCCCAGGCATTTGGTGAATCCTTTGCCATCCGAGCCAAGGACGGCATGGTCGTGCTTGCAGGCAAGGGATATCTGGGGCGCGCATACGCCATTTGGGCGTTTCTCAACAGACTCGGCTGTGAATGGGTGATGCCAGGCACCGTCGGCGAAATCATCCCCCTACAGAAAACCGTCGTTTTCCCTGATGACGACTGGACGGAATCCCCGTCTTTCGATGTCAGGTTATGGGACAAAGGCAAAGGCGACATCGATACGGCATTATGGGCTTTGAGAAACCGTCAGCAACTGATTCAACTTCATCCAAAGCAATGGACATCCAGCACGCATGTCTGGGGTGCCATAACCACCAAATATAAAGACAGATTCATGGCCGATAAAAGCATGTACGCCCTTGTCAACAAGGGAAACGGCGTTTTCGAGCGCTCTGGGCCACAGTTGGAAACAACGCATCCAGGCGCAATTCAGGCCGCTGTCGATTACGTGGACTGGCAGTTTCAGAAAAACGGCTGGGCAGATGATGCGACGGTATTCGTCGGCATGGGGCCTGCGGATGGCAGCATCCAGGCGAATTCACTGGAAAGCCAGATGGCAAGCGCAGGCAGAATTGACACTTGGAGTGGAACGCGTGACGGCACCGACCTGCTTGTCAATTTCCTGAACAAGATTCTGGCAGCGACACAGAAAAAGCATCCAAACATGGTGCTTGGCTTTTATCTATACTCCGACCATGCGGACTACCCCGTGCGATATGTCCCAGACCCAAGGATTTCCGTCATCATCGCCGATATTTCGCAGTCCCGCCTGCATGGTGCCAACGACCCTGTCAGCAAATCGCGCAGCCATTACAGGCGCGTCATCGAACAATGGGGCGAATTGGCAAGAAAACAAGGCAACCCGCTTTTCTTCCGAGGCTACAACTGGAATCTGGCGGACAATATCCTGCCATTTACAAAAATCAAGATATGGGGTGAGGACATCCCCTATTATCATAGACTTGGAATCATCGGTTTCGCCGTCGAACATGCGCAGGAATGGGCTCTACTCGCATCAACGGACTTCATGGAGGCCAAACTGACCTGGAACGCAAATGCCCCATGGAAAGACGTGCTTTCGCAATTCTGCCGATCATCGTATGGCGATGCCTCTCCACAGATGGAGAAGTACTTCCTGTCATTGGCCGACAGGCAGAGTTCGGCTGGCATGGAAGCGGGTTCCTATCATTCAGCCCCATTGATTTACAACGATGATTTCATTGCCCAGTCGGAGGCGCTTTTCGATGAGGCGCGTCTTAACGCAAAACTGCCTGAAGAGCAAAGACGAATCAATCTGACCGCATTTGCCATGGGCACCATGAAGTCTTTTTTCGCCTATCGCAAGGCATTGGCGCAGTTCGATTTCAAGAAGGCAAAGGCGTTATATGATGAATTGGTAGAACGGCATGAATCGCTTCGCAATGAAAACCAACTGTTTGTCAGCAAAGGGGCCGTCGCGTATTTGAATCGTTTTCTGAAGGGAAGCACGGAATCCGCGCTTCAATATTCATCAGGGGATTACGGCATCGCATGGAAAGTGCCAGAACAACTCAAGACCGCATTTGACGGCAATTGCTCTGGAGAAAAACTCAATTACTACGGTCCATGCATCAATGACTCTGGATATGTGGTCACTCATACTTGGTCTTCCACGTGGGATGCACAAGGGCTGAGCGGATTGCGTTCAGGTTCTGCATGGTACAGAATGACCTTGCGCCCGCAGCCATTCAGGCAATCACCTGGGCTTTTCGTCGGAGGGGTAGACAACCAAGTGAAAGTCTGGTGCAACGGCGTGTACATCGGCGAAGGACGCGGGTTCATGCGGCCCTTTGCCTTCGACTTGACAAACATTCTGAAAGCGGACACCGATAATTCACTAGTTCTTGAAGTCATCCGAAATGGAAACAGTGAACTAGGAACAGGCGGAATCATCTTCCCTTGCTTCGTATTCGACGGACCACGGCTTGAGCAGAAATCCCCAGAAGTCAAGGAGTTTGAAGTCATGCTCCCAGGGGCAGGGAATGTTCGAGCGAATTGATAATTTGGATGATTGTTTTTTAGAAGTTGCTGTGTATATTTACGAAGGTTTGACATGAGACGCGAGACGAGAGACATGAGACAAGCCTGACATGAGACATGAGACGCGAGACATGAGACGTGAGACATGAGACGCGAGACATGAGACGTGAGACGTGAGACGAGAGACATGAGACGTGAGACGAGAGACGAACTGCGCATAATTCTAAATTGTTTTTTGTCTCGCGTTCCACATTATTCCATATAACTCACAGGAGCCAATTCATGAAAATCCAACTGGGATGTGCCAAAACTGATATCACACCCGAAATACCTGTATTCATGCGTGGCTATAGTGCCCGCAACTGCCTGTCCAACGGTATTGAGGAGCCGCTGGAGGCAGGCGTGCTCATCCTTCAGCAGGGGCGCACGAAACTTCTGGTCATCACGCTTGACAACCTGGGACTTGAACGGCACTGCGTCTTGAAACTCTGTTCCGACATCGAAAAGGCAACGGGATTCTCCGAGAAGGACACCTATCTTTGCTGTTCCCATACGCACTTTGCCCCTGGCCTTTCAGACTACTATGTCCTCCGCCCCGACGGGACAATTCCCGTTGGTATCTATCCTCCTGAGCCAGAATACTATCCAATGTTTCTCAACCGCCTTGTCTCAGCCATCAACGAAGCGAAGGCAAACGTCGAACCCGTTGAAATTGAGGAAACGGCCATTCAATTGAACGAACTGCTGTTCAACCGCCGCACCATCGAACGTG
>JAGCTA010000351.1 GCA_017963875.1 Victivallales bacterium
GCGTTCAACAGCATTTTCCTTCGTGTTCAGATAGACGAGTTCAACGCCGTTGGCCTTGGCGTCTTCTGGTGTGAGGATGGACGCGGCACGCGCCAAACGCGCGTCGTCAATATCCGTCACCACGACTTTGCCAGGACGGCGCGGGCCGTGGACCAGGTAGTCAATCAAGCCAAGCCCCATCGGGCCAGCGCTTGCCAGACATGCGCAGTTTCCGCCTTCGACAATACCCATGATGTGGTTGTAGGTACCAGCAGGAATGTGGTATTGCGCATGTGCTGAACCGATGATACAACTCATTGGTTCACTAAGGCTGGCCTTGAAGAAGGCGTCGCCATGGTAATTGAGCAGGCAGTTGCATTCCATGACGCAGGATGGGATGCGCACGTATGTCGCGTCACCGCCGATGGTCGGGAAAGAATATCCTGGGGAATCCAGTGAGCCATGATACATCAGCGCGGGCTGAATGCCGAACTTGTCACCAGGCTTGAACTGGTCTTTCCACTTTGCGCCGACTTCAACGATAACGCCAGAAAACTCATGGCCGATAATCGGCGGATTCGTCGCACAGTCGTTTGGAACGCGCTTATGCTCTGGACCGAGTTTTGAAGCCTTGTAACTGGACATGCAGATGGAATCGCTGACCACTTTGGCGATGATGCCATCATCGCCGCAGGGCGGCAGTTCAAAGGATTCCAGACGCAAATCCATCTTTCCGTAGATACGCAATGCAGTCGTTTTCATGTTACATCTCTCAAATGTTGTTTTTGTTTTTGCGGTCAGTTCGGCCGCAGTGGGATATATTAAAAAAAGTTATCTCAGCAATCACTGTTTAGAGCGCACAAGGTCAGCCAGCGACTTGACCGATTTAAGGACTTCCGCCTTGATATCGCTCTGCTCGAATTTGACATCAAACGTCTCCTCCAAGGCAACGATAAGTTCCAGAAGCAGGAAGGAATCAATGCCATATTCGGATAGTTCCTTTTCGGTCTCAATGTCTTCTGGAGCCATGTCCAGATACAGCCGTTCCACGATTAATTCCTTGAGGCTTTGCTCCAATGAGTTGTCAGTCATAATCCGCAATCCTGCTTATTGGTTGTTTATCCTATTTAGTGAAAAGTCATTTGGCGGAAGTCGCTGGCGGGATGACAAGCACGGGGCACGTCGCCCGTTCTACAATCCGCGTTGCAACGGAGCCAAAGAAAAGGCTCGTCCAGGCATCCTGTCCTTGTCGTCCGATGATAATCAGTTCCGCGCCTAATTCCTCTGCGAATTCAAGGATTTTCACATGCGCCTTGCCGATTCTGAAAGCCGTGTGGAATTCAATGTCCTGGGGAAGAAGCGGGCGATAGTCCTTGTCCACGGCCGCATCCAGGGCCTGTTTGGCCTTGTCATCCACATCCCCCTCCACTTCATAGATATAGGTTTTCCAAAACTGCGCATCTGGTTCGGGGAGAACATGAAGAAGCGTCAATTCACTTCCTGGATTCATGGAGGCCACTTTCAATGCCGCCTTGAATGCCGCAAGCGCATTGTCCGAGAAATCCGTGCAGAACAGAATCTTTTTCAACTGTACAGGTTGCTTTTCCATTTTTCACCTCATTGAAGGTATCCGCTTCTGATGCATTCCGCCAGTCTTCTCAAACCAAATCATTTACCATATACCATAATTTGCCACATTTAGCGAAATTTAAAAGTCATTCCTGAGTTTTTTCCTGAATCAGACCCTCTGGATACCTATCCCATTGCTAATTCCATTGCGAAATCACCTCGTCATTGTCTGTGGCAACCACAGTGACGCAGAGGGAACAAGCATCAGAAAAATGGCAGCCAGCACAAGCAGCCAGAAGAACGGCAATGCCCCACGGAATATCTTCTGAAGCGGGACATCACGCGCGATGCCGCTGACAACATATACATTGACGCCTACTGGCGGCGTAATGACACCCATCTGAACGACCGTCACCAAAAGCACGCCAAACCAAATCAATGTCTGCTCGACATTCCCTGCCCAGGTCAATTTCTGGACGACGGGCAGCAGAATCGGAATAGTCAGCATCACCAGAGCCAAAGCGTCAATGACGCAACTTCCGATGATGAAAACGATAAGAATGATGGAAACTGTCAACAATTCAGGAAGTTGCATGGAGGCAAGCCCCTTTGCCAAATCGGCGGGAAGATTGGTTATCCCAAGAAAACGGCCGAACATTGATGCGCCTACAATGACAATGAGCACCATGCAGGACATGCGAAGCGTCTCCAGCAAAGCGCGGGAAAACATCTTCCTAGTGAATTGTCCACGGCAAACCGCAATGACAAGGCTGACGCCCGCCCCGACCGCCGCAGCCTCAGTCGGCGTAAACCATCCGACAAACATGCCGCCCATGACAACAAGGAAAAGCAACAAAGATTCTATGACGCCGCCAAGCGACTTGATTTTTTCCGCCAGGCTGAACTTTTCACCGCCAGGACCTTTTTCAGGCTTAAGTATGCAGACAATCAAAATATAGACACAGAAAACAAACGCTATAATCACACCAGGCAGGACACCCGCCATAAACAACTTCGCGGGCGAGACTTTGGTCATGACACCATAGACGATGAAGACAACACTTGGCGGAATAAGCATTCCCAGAGAACCGCCAGCCGCCACGGTGCCCGTCGCCATCAGCATGTCATAGTTGTGGCGTTTCATTTCAGGCAAGGCGACGGACGCCATTGTCGCTGCGGTGGCAGGCCCCGATCCGCAAATAGCGCCAAACGTTGCGCAAGCCCAGACGGTTGCCATTGCAAGGCCGCCTGGAAGTCGCCCCAACCATTTATAGGCAGTGTCATACAGCCGTTTGCTAATACCTGCATGGAAAACGATTTGCCCCATGAAGATAAACAACGGGATGACGCTCAGGTCATATTTTGAGAAAGTCTCCAGGCACGCGCTCATCAGCATGTGCCCTGCCCCCGTCATGCTTCCAGTGACGGCAGCAAAGCCAAGAAGCCCAGTCAGTGCCATGGCAAACCCCACAGGCATACTCAATCCAAGCAAAGCCAGAAGAAAAACACAGCCAAATAATCCAAGTTCCGTCAGTGTCATGCTTTCATCATCTCCTTTCCAGGATGCAGCAGATGCTGGATTTTGACCAAAACGACGACCAGGAATGAAAAAGCCATCAGCCACATCACCCAGAACAAGGGCAATTGCAACGTCATGGTGCCGATGTTTTTTCGCAGCATATACAAGCCATAGACCCAACAACGCCAAGACAGAAACAGGAACATGATGGCAACTAGTCCGCGGTTCATTCCATCAATCACGATTTTCGCACGCCTCGGGAGGCGCTGGAAGAAAAACTCGACGGCCACATGCCCCTTGGTTGCCGTTGTGTAGGGCAATGCACAACTGCCAGCGATACAAGCAGTTATCTGTACGATATCAACGACACCAAGCAACGGATGGCCAAACTGCCGAAGCACTACATCCAGGCACGTTACGACAATCATCGCCATTGCCCCCAGACACGCCACTAAAGCAAGCACCCTGACTAAAAATACAACAAGTTTCTGAAACATGTCTATGATACCTTATTCCTGTTCCTTGATTTCACGCTGAATAAAGTCCAGAGCCTCTTCCGCTGGAAGGCCTTTCAATTTTGCGCGCTCCTTCCACTGATCCATAACCTTCGACATCGCCTGGACGAAGGCGTCATTTGCGTCTGCAGAGATTTCCGACACTTTTTTTCCGAGGGAGCGGACGTAAGCCTCCCCCTCGGCATCCATCTCGTCCCATCTCTGCCCGTGCTTGCCAATCCACTCTTCGTTAATCTGCCTGATGATATCCTGGATATCTTTGGGCAACTGCGCCCAACTGTCACGGTTCATGACAACAAACATCGAAGTCGTATAGCCAAGGGCGGGGATTTTCACGACATTGTCAATCACCTCTCCCTGCTTCCAGCCATTCAATGTCTCTATGGGGCACAGCGTCCCCTGCACGACACCCTTCCGCAATGCCTCGTATGTTTCTCCCTGGCTCAAACCGACGGCATCCGCCCCCATGGCACGAATGGCCATCGCGGTGACGCCTGTTCCGCGCAGACGCATTTTCCTGACGTCATCGATGTTCTCGACGTCCTTATGGCAGGCAAGCACTCCAGGGCCATGCGCATGGACATACATAAGTTCAACATCGTTCAGTTCTTTTGGCTTGAAATGACGAATGAAATCATTGGCTATTTTCGTAGCCTGAGTTCCAGTACGATATCCATGCGGTAGATCAAGACACTCGATTAAAGGAAACAATCCACGGCTATATGCGAAGCAACTCATCCCGATGTCCGCCGCGCCGAATACCACGCAGTTGAAATTCTCCGAATCATTGCTGAGGACGCTGCCCGCATACACATCGACCTTAAGCCGCCCATTGGTTCTCTTGAATACTTCATCGGCCCATTCGTTGGCAAGTTTAGCCGCCGCATGGGAACTGGGGAAAAACACATTGTACGTCATGCGAAATTCAGGCTTGGCATCGTCTTGCAGGCCGTTACCGCAACTTGCAAGAAAAACACACGCAAGAGCCAGAAAAGCATAAAGCATCAGTCCACGCAAGTCTTTCATAGGGAAGATTCCATTTCTAGATTGATCTGAATGCACGAGCATCGCCATCGTACGCACTCTTTATCAGATTCTCGCCTTGAGGAAATTCACGACTGTGCGGATATCGGCTTCTGGATTTGCCCCGACCTCGCGTTCTATGGTAAGGAAGCCACGATATCCTATTTCTGAAAGAGCCGCCAGATAACGGTCCCAATCCACGCTTCCCTCCCCCAACGGAAGTTCATTGAACAACTCGCCGATATTAAGCCCCTCTATGCCGCCTTCAGCGAATGAGTCATAGACCAGCACAGGATCGCATGGCTTGTATTGCACGCCGTCCTTGGCGTGTGTGTGAACAATAAAATCCTTCAATGTATAGACTGCCTGGACGGGGTCGTCATTCTGCACCATCACCAGATTGGCTGGGTCGAGATTGACTCCAATGCCCTTGGAATTCACATCGACAAGGAAATCCCGCAGCCGCACGGCAGGTTCGGGTCCAGTTTCAATGGCAAAGCAGACGCCATGCGCCTCTGCATATTTCCCAAGTTCCATGCAGACGGCCTTCTGATTTGCATACACTGGCGATGCCGAATTTTCTGGAATGACGCCGATATGCGTTGTCACCACGTTGGTTCCAAGTTCAACAGCCAAATCGACTATGGCCTTTGACTTTGCGATCTTCCATTCATTCTCCCGCTCCAACTGGAAGCCGTGTCCTCCCAAGTCACCGCACAATGCGGAGATTTTCAGATTGTTCGACTCCACCAGTTTCCTGAAAGCATGTCTCTTCGCCGTATCCAGGTTCTCAACGGCCATTTCGCCTTCGACGACATACACCTGAATCCCGTCTGCACCGATTTCACGCGCCTTGACAACCGCATCCTTAATTGGAATACGGAACGAATCCACCATGACACCAATATTGAATTTAGCCATTGTCTTTACCTGATGTTGTTATAATTATAAAAAACATTCCTATAAATATACTTCCTACTACCATGATAAGCAATATTGTACAAAAGTTTTTCCTGAAAACATGAAATGCCGTCTGACCGCTTAAAGACATCATTTTTCTTGTTTTTCCATAAAATTATTACTTAAAAACATACTGTTGTAGAAATATATTTGATATAATACGTCAAAACACCCCCTTTTCGGTTTGACAATAATGAATGTGCTATGTAATGTATGCAACTATTAGGAATCAAACCTAGAGAAGACTTGAATGTGACAGTATGGCGGCCGCATGATAAAACGGCTTTTACAGAATAGAGGTATACGCTATGGCAAGAAATGAAATTGAAGATGTGGTTCTCGTTGGCAAACTGGATTTATACGAAGACCCTGAAACTGGGTTGGACCTTGTTGCCCTCTATCCTGAAGATGGCGAAGAATACGTCATCACAAATAGGAAAATGGTCAAAAAACTGATGGAATATACAGAGGATGA
>JAGCTA010000352.1 GCA_017963875.1 Victivallales bacterium
AATGAGCCAATGACAACGCCATCAGAAAACGTTTCCCGGTCACTTGCCCAGGAAATCTGATAAAAACGCCCTTTGCTTTTTTGAAAAAAGCTGAATCCGTGAAAAAAAGCGAAGAGCAACTGGTTACTTCACGGATTCAGGTATAGAACTTTGCCACTGAATGATGCAGCACCATAAAGAGAATTGCAATTCCCTTTATGGTCTTCGTGTCGTTTTGAGAGAAGAAGCAATCTTGTGTGTCAAATGCCGTCATTCTTACACAATCTTTATTCAGTGCAAAACTTCATTTATGGCGTGGATGACATCGTCCACATCGGACAGTTGCATATCCGGGAAGAATGGCAATGAGAAAATCCGTTCGGAATTCCATTCTGTATTGGGGAGCGAGAGTCCGGGATATGCCTTGCGGTAGAATGCCTGTGTGTGAACACAGCGGAAATGCAGCCCGGTACCGATGTTCCGAGCTTTCAGCCGCGACATTATTTCATCGCGGGACAATCCTGCCTTCTCTGGAAGAATTCGCACCGCCATGAGATGATAGGCGTGAGTGAAGTCATAATTGGGCCGTGCCAGCGGCTTCAATTCCGGAATGGCCTGGAGTCGGTTCATATAGGCATCGAAGAGCGCCTTGCGCTTTCCATTCAATTCATTCAGACGCTTCAGTTGAGAATACCCAAGGGCTGCCTGGATATCGGTAAGGTTGAATTTGAAGCCAGGCTCCAATACTTCGGCTTGAGGTGCGCGTCCATGGGTTTGACGGTCGTAGGCGTCTACTCCCAGACCATGGAACTTCAGACTGCGCATTCTGTTGGCTAGGGCGTCATCGTCCGTAACAAACATTCCGCCTTCGCCGGAGGTAATGTTCTTGATGGGGTGAAAAGAGAACATCACGTGTCCGTTTTCACCTATTCTCTTCCCCTTGTATGCTCCGCCGAGAGCATGTGCCGCATCTTCCACCAGCATGACATGATGGCGTTCGGCAACAGTCCGCAACCCGTCCAGATCCAGAATATTGCCTGCAAAATGGACTGGGACAATCAGTTTTGTGCGCTCAGTAATGGCGGCTTCAACCGCCTCCGGCGTCACCATCAGTGTCTCGGGATCGCAGTCAATGAAAACCACCTTTGCGCCGCGCAGGGAAACGCAATTCGGCAGGGAGACCCAAGTCATTGACGGAGTGATGACTTCATCACCCGGGCCGATGTCCAGTGCGTGCAGGAGTGCCGTCATCACGCTGGTTTCGGACGTCATGCACACTGCGTTTCTGGCTCCCGTTTTTGCCTTGAAAGCTTCCTCAAAAGCGGCATTGGCCGCGCCAGTCGTAATCCAGCCGGACAGTAGAACGTTGTTGACCGCTTCAATGTCTTCCCGAGAAATGCCGGGTTTGCAGAATGGAAGAAAATCTTTTCTCATTTTTTACCAAATCAATTGTGAATCTGCCTGTGCGGCCATCCATCCTTCGCGTCCCTGGAATGACTGTGATTCAATGGAAGAGACAGGAATGGAGCCCATATCGTCTGGAAGAAGCTGTCCTGGTGGGCAGAATTGGAAGCCGCGCTCCCTGGCCATTTTCAGGAATTCAACAAACAAGGGCGTGCAGATGCCGCCTTCGACCTCGGCATGTATGGTCAGGACATTCAACTTATCGGGGTGCGTGAATTCCAGGAGCCGTTCATTGTAATTGCCGCATGTGATGCCGTTTCGTCCGATGATTTCGTCAAAAGTCGGCATGGTACGCGGAATCTGCGGCGTCTGCAAAATGTTTCCATTAACCATTGGTTTGAACAGGGACGAACCGATGCAATCGCTGCAATATTTGAAATGAAACGCTTCGTTTTCCATCAGGGCCGTTTCCGTGCCTCGCCAACCTGGAACTGCGGCGCAATCCGGTTTGTGTCCGATGATATCAGACAGAACATCGTATGCCTGGCGCAGATGCTTGTGTATGATTTCAGGCGGCATTTTTTCGATGTGAGTTTGCCAGTAGTGATGGTCCCAGGCATGGACACCGATTTCATGGCCACTTCGGGCGCAGTCGCGTATAATATCGGCATTGTTTTTTGCAATCATGGGGCCAGGCCAGAACGTCCCGCGCAGCAGTATGTCCCATCCATAGAGCCCAGGAGCATTTGAGCGGAGCATTTTCAGCAGAAATTTTGGTTTCATCAGCCTCCACAGGTTCCGTCCCATGTTGTCTGGGCCTGCGGAGAAGAGAAAGAGCGCGCGGATGCCGAATCTGTCCAGCAGGTTCATAAGCCGTGGAACTCCCTGACGAGTTCCCCTGAATGTATCGACATCGATTCTGAGTCCTATCCTATGCATACTGGCAGCCATGGGCTCAATTTCTGGAGGCAAGTTCTTCTTTCAGAAAGAAATCCAATGTCTCGGCAATTGATTCTTCCAGAGGACGTGAAGGTTTCCACCCGCAGTATTTCCAGGCGTTTTTGATGGATGGTTTTCTGTGTCGGCAATCCTGGTATCCCTCGCCGTAGTATTCAGCGGACTCTAGGACTTTATAGCCCGCGAATGGCGGAAAGTGGGAGCGGAGCGGATGGGCGTTGAACTTCTCGACAAGGATTTCCGCCAGTGTGCGTATGCTGGCCTCGCCAGCTGGATTGCCGATATTGATGATGCGCCCACTGCAGCGTCCGTCCTGGTTTTCGATGATGCGGAAGAGGCATTCCACGCCGTCCTTGACATCGGTGAAGCATCGCTTCTGTTCGCCGCCGTCAATAAGTAGAATCGGTGTTCCTTGGACGAGATTCAGAATCAGCTGTGTGATGGCGCGTGAACTTCCGATTCTAGCGGAATCCAGGGTGTCCAGCTTGGGGCCAATCCAGTTGAAGGGGCGGAACAGGGTGAAATCCAATCCCTGCTGTTGGCCGTACGCCCAGATGACACGGTCCAGCATCTGCTTGGAACAGGAATAAATCCAGCGCTGTTTGCTTATGGGGCCGAGTATCAGCCGCGATGTGTCTTCGTTGAATTCGGTGTCGTCGCACATCGCATAGACTTCGGATGTGGAAGGAAAAATCAGCCGTTTGCGGTATTTGACGCAGGTTCGGACAATGCGCAGGTTTTCCTCAAAATCCAGCTCGAACACACGCAGCGGATTGCGCGTGTATTCGATGGGAGTGGCGATGGCGACCAGCGGCAGGACGCAGTCGCATTTTCGGATGTGGTAATCCACCCATTCGTGGTTGATTTGGATGTCGCCCTCTGTGAAATGGAAGTCGGGATTCTGAAGCAGATCGGAGATGTAATTGGACTGAAGATCCATGCAGTAAACCTGATAATGGCCATCTTCCAGAAGTCGGCGGCTGATGGCATTGCCGATGAAGCCGTTGCCGCCCAGAATCAGGACGTTCCTTTTTCGGGAGTTTTTTTCGGGGCGCACAGTGTTTTGAAAGAGCATGCCTTCCTGCATGTGATTGTCAATTGCCAGGGCCTCTCCGGAAAGATAAACGCCATTTTCTGCTTGCCCGGCATCAATGCGGAGCGCATTTTCTCCACAGGCAACGGTGAGCGGCTTTATTGCAAGGACAGTGCCTGGCCTGGCAGAATGCGCCTGGTTGATGACCGTTGCCTTCCAGATGATGATCTTTTTCTCGGAGAGAAAACCGAATGCTCCTGGATACGGCCGTGTCACTCCTCGAATAAGATTTCGGATGTTTTCCGCCGAATCATTCCAAAGGATGCGGCCGTCTGCAGGAGTCCTGCCATGGAAATACGTGGCATCGGCGGGATTTTGTGGAATGCGGGAAGCCGTGCCTGCCTTGATTTTAGGCAAGACTTCCTCAAGAAGTTTCCCCGCCTCCTGCGCCGCATGGCGGTGTACGTCCATGGCCGTATCGTTTTCTTCAATGGCAAAACTGCGCTGTGCGACAACATCCCCCGCATCGGGGGACGCCGTCATATAATGCAGCGTGACACCCGTTTCCTTTTCGCCGCGGATGACGGCCCAGTTGATGGGGACACGTCCCCTGTATTTGGGAAGGAGCGAGCCGTGAAGATTCATGCATCCCATGGATGGAATGTCCAGAATCGTCTGACGGACCATCTGCCGATAGTAGAATGAGAAGAGGATATCGGGCTGAATTTGGCGAATCCGCTCCTCCCATATCGGATGGTTGATATCCTCCGGGGCAAATACGTCAAGGCCCTTTTCAGCACAAAGTTCGGCAACAGAGTCAAACCAGGTGTTCTCGTTGGGATTGTCCTTATGGGTGAAGACAGCGGCAATTTCAATCCCTGCGTCCAGCAGTTTGCGAATCCCTATGCATCCGATGTTATGGTAGGCTAAAACGACAGCTTTCATGGAAAAACCTCTGAATAGTGAGTGTCAGTTATCTTGTCGAAGGACTTCGCGGATGATGAATGTCGGCCGATGACGTGTATTCAGAAACACACGCCCAAGATATTCTCCAAGAATTCCCATGCCGATGAATTGAAACCCCATGAGCACGAAGAGAAAGGAGAAGAGAGTGAAAATACCGTTTTCACTCCAAGTATCGCCGTAGCATAAACTCATGATGAACACCAGGATGCCGAAGCAAATGCCAAAACAGGCAATGGCTATGCCCAGAAAGGTCAATAGGCGCAAGGGGAAAATTGACGTGGTTGCCAGGAGATCATACAGAAGCATGAAGAGCTTCCAGAGACTGTATTTGGATTGACCGGCCTTGCGTTCGGAATGGGATACTGTGATTTCGGCACTGTTTTTTGCAAAGGACATGGCAAGCATTGGGATGAACTGGCCATGTTCATGGCATTGCAGGACGGCCTTGACGACGGAGCGGCTGTAGCCGCGCAGCATACAGCCGTAATCGGACATGACGTGCCCTTTTGAGAGGGACCGTACCATGCGATTGACGAAATGCGAGGCCAATTTGCGGAAAATCATATCCTGGCGATGTTCCCTGATGGAGCCGACGGTATCGTAGCCTTCCTGAAGTTTTTCAAGCAGCCTCGGTATCTCTTCTGGCGGATTCTGCAGGTCGGCGTCCAAAGTGATGACATATTCTCCTTGACTGACGTGCAAGCCTGCTGCAATAGCAGCGTGCTGTCCGGAATTGCAGAGCAGAAAGACGCCGACAACCTGGCCAGGATTCTCCATTGCCGCCTGGCGAATTATAGCAGGGGACTGGTCGGATGAACCATCGTCCACAAGGATGATTTCGCTGGAAACGGGTAATGCCTTGCAGACAGCCAGAGTTCGTTGAAGCAATTCGGGGATGTTATCCGATTCATTGAAGACTGGAATGACCAGTGACAGGCAGATTTTATTATTTTCTTGCATGGGAATAATGGGAATCATGACGTGAAAACAGAGGTTTTGGGTTCTTCAAGGAGTTGACCAGAAACTCATATACAAGAACCAGGAAAAAACTTACTAGGTAAAGCGACAGCGCGACGGTCGCAATTTTGCCGAATCCAGCGCGCCCATTGCGCATCCATGGATAAAAACATAACCCCGGTAGAATTACCCAATGCGCAATGTAAATGGACAGGATTTTTCCAGATATGAAGGAGATTCCTTTTTTTACTTTCTCTGGGAGGATAATGCAAAGCAGATGAAAGATGCCGAGGAGCAATGCGAGACAACCTATTCCGCATGCCACGGAAATGATGTTGGCTTGGTGCATGGACAGCGGATTGCTGACTGTCTTAAGCAGGACGTCCGTCTCCAGCGCCCCCGTTATGAATAGAAGTGGGAGCATGACGATGACGGCAAGTCCGCCTGACACTCCCAAGATGGCATAAAGTTTCGTCTTGTCAAGGCAACGTTGCAGGAAGCCTCCGCTAATCATGCCGAGCGTTACGACAAGTCCCCAGTTCAGCAGTGGAAAGCTGGAATAATGGTCAATCCTGACAATGCCTGACAGCCATGGGTATGACCATGATGGCAAGAAACGTCCCCAATTGCCTACGCATTGTGCAATGAAAAACATTGCAGTAAAAACAAATGCGATTTTTCGGAAGGAGAAGTCCAGCATCTGCAAAAAGCCGTAAAGCAAGAAAAACACACCCGCGAAAAACAGCACGTCATTTGCCCAAATAAACTTAAAAT
>JAGCTA010000353.1 GCA_017963875.1 Victivallales bacterium
AGTTCATCAACAAGGAACTGAACCAGGAGGCGCTGATCGAAGAATACCTCCCTGGACGTGAATATACTGTCATGGTCATTGGCAATGGCAAACGACAGGAAATCCTTCCTGGACGTGTCACTGTCGCCGCAGAACACTATGGGAAGTATCCGATTCTGCGAAGCGACCTGCGAGGCGTCGGCCTGACGAAAGTCTCCATTCCGCAAGAGCATTTTGATGAATGCGTCCAGTTGGCCGATGACGCATGCCGTGCCTTGAACTGCCGCGACCATATCCGCATGGACATGCGTGAAGACAAAGACGGCAATTTGCGGATTATGGAAGTCAATGGCATCCCTGGCCTCAAGCCAGTCAAAAGTTGGTCGCCGCAGATTTTCGCCCTCTATCATCCCGAAGGTGATTCCTACGTCAACCTCATCGGAACAATCATCCGTGCATCGTTCGGAATCTAAGTCTGATATTGTTTGTCCAAATTGACAAAATGATAACTCTATCCATCCAGCCTGTTTCCATCATCGACCATGAGGGACGCCAATGGATTGACATCCAAGGGGAGTCGCCCCGCATCGTGCATGGCCGTCTAAGAGCCATCCTCATGCCTGACCAGACCTTGCTGGACGAGGCTCCGCTTGCCCTGGATTCGGGTTTCTTTCACCAAAGGGTTTTCATGCGCGCCCCGTCGAAATACATCAAACATGTTCGATGGGAGTTTATAGATACATCGGAAAACCTCCTATGGCACGGTGAAAACACATGGTCCAAGCCGCGCCAGTGGACTATCCACGTCATAATTTCGTCGCATACTGACATTGGCCTCCACAACTCGCAGTACATCCAACGCTTCAACGCATCCCGTTTCATCGACATGGCTGCTGAACTCTGCGACACGACATCCACATCGCCCGAAGACGTGCGATATCGCTATTGCATGGAGGGCAATTGGTTCTGGGAGAACTACGGCGCAGACCGCGGAAAAGAAGCCGCACGGCGAATCGTTAGAGACTACATAGACAAAGGTCTGATGGGCGTCTTTGCTGGACACAGCGGAAACACATTCCAGACGTTTGGGCAAGAAGAACTTCAAAGAGTTACCTCAATCCGCGACAAACTATCAAGCGAATGGGGCATCTATTGCTCCACATTGGCCATGATAGACATGAACGGAATGCCCTGGGCAATGGTCGCCCCGTTTGCAAAGGCAGGTTATCGCAACATCCTCTTCGCCCCCAACCAGTGGAATCCGCTTCCATCAACCATCTGGCTATGCGATGGCGATGTCGGCGGTTTCGAATGGAATCCAGAGGCATCAGGCGGCGGCTCACGAATCGACTTTCGCCTGGGCTCCGCCCTCCCCCGCATCTTCTGGTGGGAGGCTCCCGATGGTCAGAGCCGTCTATTGGTCTCATCTGGTGGAAATTACAGCCAAAGCGGATGGCTTTTCGGCCTTGAAAACCAGAAGAACTCCGTACAGCATATTCTCACACGCATCTCCTGTGCTTTGGCCAAGAATCTTCCCAAACTGGAATCATCCGTTCCATACGATACATGGATACTCCCGAATTATCGTGACGACCAAGTTCCTGAAGACACTCTCGTCAACCAACTGGATGTCTGGAACAAGTCATACGCCTGGCCGCACTTCAAGACAGTCGGAAACCCAGACGCTCCCTTTGAGGACTTGCGCAGCCGCTGGGGCAACCAAATCCCTGTTATGCGTGGCGATATCACGGGCGGCTGGTGGCAACTTGCAGCCAGCGTCGCAGACGTGCTGTCTCGTAAATTCGAGGCAGACCGCCGTCTTCCCGAGGCAGAAACCCTTTGCCGCCTTGCTGCCATAAAATCCGCAGAGTTCATATATCCGACTAAATCATTCGAACGTGCGTGGGATGCGCTTATCTGCAACGATGAGCATTCATACGGTTGCAGCGGCTATCAGGGAAGACGTGTTTTCGAGACCTGGCTCCAGCACAACGCATGGATTGACCGTGCCCTTGATACGGCACAACAACACGCAGAAAACGCCCTTTCAATCCTGTCCAAAGATGGATGTTCAGACAAGTCATCAAATGACCTTTTTATTTTCAATGCCACGTCTCATCATCGCACTGAAATTGCAATCCTTCCCAGCGGTGACACTGCGCTAATCAAGGATCTTCCACCGCTCTCAGGCCGACATGTTCCTCGTACCGAATTCAAGCCGACCTTCTCGACCGATGCCATCCTTAACTCGCCTCCGACGCTTGATTCCAGACATTTTCTTGTCAGGTTCGCTTCTGATGGCGGAATAGCCTCGATATTCGACAAGGCACTCAACCGAGAACTGCTAAATACCACATCGCCATGGGCAGCAGGTACGCTTGTATATACTCAAGATAACCATAAAAGTTTTTCCACGCCACAACAAGCCTCATTCATGGTCGTTCATGACTTGTTTGGCTGGCGTGTAACCGTCCAATCCGAATGGTCTGAAACTGGTGCAAGCGTATGCCAGAAATATTTCTTCCCCGACTATGCAAAACGGATTGAATTCGATCATACGCTTGTGCATGTTCGTGACATGGTGAATGCCAATAGATACCATCGTTTTCTTTACGCGGCATTTCCCTTTGAGGTGCCGCAGGCACGCCGCCTCATATACGCTAACGGTTGCACAATGGAATATGCGAAAGACGTGACTGGACATGGCACCGACACCTATATGGCTGCAAGGGATTGGGCATGTGCCGAAAATGACTCATGGGGCATCGCGCTTGCCATGCGGGACAGTCAATTAATTGAATTCGACCATATACATCCAGACAAAACTGACTTCGGTGATGCTGGCAGTGGCTCCGAAATATATGCTTATCTCGCCAACGACTGGCTACAAATGCATGTCGCAGGTGGTTCGCATCTGCACTTCCGCTTCCGCTTTGCGATAATGCCATACAAAGGCAGTCATCATGACGCCAATATCACGGCAGAAACGGAATGCTTCAACTCACCTCTGTACGTCTATGATACACAAAAACACAACGAGGCAAAGGAGTTGGATACGGCATTTGACACAAAATATACGGGACTGGTCGATGCCCCCCGCGCCATCCATGGTGAAAAGGACGGCCAACTTTATCTTTTATGGGGAAGAAGTCTGTTGCCTAACCTGAACCACTATGAGGTTCACCGTTCCACTGACGCAGGTTTCACTCCATCAGCCGCCACATTGGTCGCCACGGTGGAACCAAGCATATATTGTATTGAGCACCATGAAGAACTTGGATTGGGTATCCATGAACGCTATTACTATCGTATCTGCGCAGTGGACGACAATGGAACCCAGGGGCCATTCTCCAATGAGTTTTCCGCATGGACACGGGAACCACCCCAATCCCCCAAGTAAAGCATCATCGTTCAGGAAGATGACCTTCAGGTCAAGAAGGTTGAAAAACTCCTGTGGGAGCAGCAGAAGATTATCGAAGCCTTGCAACAAGAAACTGATTCACACACAACAACCAAATCTTGCAGGAGGGGCAGAAAACTATCGAAGCCTTATATCGGCATATTCCATATCCCAATTAGTGTCCTGCCCTTTATTTGCTGGCAATCTTCATGAAATCCTTGACGGACATCCCTAGAAGTGCCCTGATTTCATCTGGGGATTTGCCCATTGCCAGCATCTTCATGGCGATTGCCTGATACGCATCGTTTTTCCCTATCGCTATTCCCTTCTGACAGCCAATCTCTATGCCCTCTTTTCTTCCCTCCACTCTACCCTCTTTTCTGCCTCTGGCGATGCCGTCGATCTGCGCGTAGTGGAACATGTCGTACATTGTCTTTTCCTCCGTGTTTGGTTTAATTGAAAATTCATCCTTCAGGATTCTCTCCCTGTCGGGCGTGGATATGTTGCTTGAAATCAGCGTGTGAAGAAGCCGCAGGGTCGGGTTTCCGACGGGCGGGACATCATCGTTCAGGCAGATGACCTTCAGGTCAAGAAGGTCGAAAAACTCCTGTAGGAGCGGCAGAAGGTTATCGAAGCCTTGCAACGGTAAATTCCCCATGACCACATGGCAGACTTTGTTCGCGTATTTGAGCGGTGCGCGCGGACAAATCCAGATGGAATGGACTTTCCTCAGACCCGCATAGTCGTCATTGTCAAACAGCATTCCCTTTTGCGATACGATTATCTTTGAAAGATAATATATACCTCTTTTAATATAATACAACATGGGATGAATCCTGTTCTGGAACTCGATGTTGACGATGTGACATTCTTTGTCTGAAACCGCCCCTGGCAGCCGTGCATTGAAGACAATGTCAAACATGCTGTCGTTGGCCGTATCCAGATTGCTGAACTGGATGTAGCGTGAATCATCGTGCGGGGAAAGGCACTCACTCGCTATCTGTGCGACAGGGGTGTCGCCGAACTCTGGAATCAGCCCCTTCAGAAGCAAGGCGACGACATCGCGAATTCTGAATATCCCCTTCATGAAGCCATCCGTCTGCCGATATGTGATTTTCCTGCTTTTTGCCATGATATGGTTCTCCTTTTCACCTCATAGATATGGGGAATCTATGTCATGGCAATAATATTATTTTTTTATTTTGTCAATATATGTAATTAACTAATTTTAAATAAAATATAAATCTATAAAATAATCATATAGATTCCTATAAAATCTTTTTATTTCATACTCCAAAGACTAAAAAAGGGCAACAAAGTGTTTCTAGAAAAACAGATCTGCCCTTATGAGAGATTGGGGGGCTCAAGAAAGGATATCCGAGGGGGACAAGTCGAGCCACTCTATGGCCTCTAGCCAGCGTGAAAGGTCCTTTGGAGTCGGGTCGAAATTATTTGTACCAAAGGAAAAACGCGCGCCCAGCGTTTTTGCCATTTTCAGAAAGCACGGTCTTGGAAAGGGCGAGCCAGCCTGAACTTCCAACGCAATGCCATGGTCAATCGCCTTGGAAATGACGGCCTTCATGCGTTCCTCCGTCCAAAGTGCGTCATAGAATGCGGCCACTTCCTTGGGCAGATAGGTCGGATTCGCCAGGATGGTAATGGGTTCGTCCAAAATCCGCAGGGTATGGGCGACATAGCCTTCCATCCATTCCGCAGGATTCGGGATAGATTGGTCCAGCCAAAGGCGGTTGTCCCGTCCCGACGGCAACTTTCCCATGATCATCGTATCCGCAAGGATGTAGTCGAAGCGGGAGCGTGTCTCCGAGTCGATCTGCTTGAACCAATCGCGGTCGTTGACCTGAATACCGACAGGAAGACGATGATCGCCGACAACCACTTTCTTCGCCTCATCGGCGAAGGCACGAAGCCTGGCGTTGTCGTAGATTTCCCATTCACGCCCGTGATTTTCCATCGCCGTGGAGCGTATGCCTGAATCAAGTTCGCGATCTGCGGCCAGAGCGGGCGTCATGCCGCCACGGATGTGAAGATGCCAGTCGGTCAGCGTAATGCCACGTTTCTTACAGGAGGTCATCAGCATATTGAAAACAGGCGTCCTAGGATATTTGGGATCGGCTATTTGTGCATTCACCGTATAAACGAGCAACGTTAGGGAGTGGCAGGAACCGCACGTCAGCACGATTCTCGCGGGTGTCTGAACAAAACTGGCCACCTCAATGGCAGCGCGCGCGGGGATGCCCCCCTCGCCTGGACGGTGCTCCATCAGAAGACTGCATTCCTTGTCATTGTAGTCTGCGCTCCAGACGCTCCCTGGCGGCTCCTCCAGCAGAAAGCGTATCCTGCCGCCCTTCGGCACCTGAGCCGTCAGTTCACTTGGCAGTTCCTTTAGAGAAAACGCATCGCCGTTCTTGAGTGTGGTCATGGCTGCACCTATTTGCCGTCCTTAATCAACTCTTTGATATGCTTCACGTATTTATCTGGACCGCCCTGTTTGTAGCCAGTTTTACCGATGATCTCGCCTTTTTTGTCGAGAAGCAGTACGGTCGGATAACCGCGGATGCCGTACTTCTTCGCAAGATTCTGATTCTGGCTCTTCAGGTTGTCATCCTGCTGAATCTTGCTGGGAAAATCCGCCTTGAAGAGAATCAATTTTCTTCCTGCATACTTCAAAAACGGCTCCTTGCTCAGGACCTCGCCCTCCAGACGCTTGCACCAGATGCACCAGTCGGACCCCGTGAAAAGCGCGAAAATCGGCTTATGCGACTTCTTCGCCTTCTCTAGACAGGCCGCGAAGTCCTCGCTCCAGGTAGCCTTCTCATCAACCTCCTTCGCATCCTCAGCAAAACATGCCATAGCAACACAAATCATCAGTACTGCAACTAATCTTTTCATTGTCTGAATCTCCTATTTCTTGGGTTGTTTCCAATAGAGAATACGGCTGATGAAACTCTTCTAGAGATTACTTTTTCAACTGGACAAATATGCATTCCAGCGGTGCCAACGTGACTTTCAACGTGTTTCCCTCAACGGACGGGACAGCGGTGTCAGCCAGTTTGAGATCACCCAATGCAATTGCTGAAGGCGCATTGAATTCAGCAGACGCGGCTTTTTTCTCATTGCTGTTGACAAGCAACAGCCAGGTATCTCCATCCTTGCCGTATAGCCTTGAAACAACATCATCACCGTCATCCTTGCGTTTCAGTTCCATCGGCGCATCCACTGAGAGCAGTACATCAAACATATCCTTGATCTCACCAGTATATCTTTTGATTTCTCCAAAGACTTTGTCGTATGGCTCGACACATGATTCATCCAAGGCGCGCCCTCCTTTGGCAACTGTCTTGTCCATGCGAAGCAGATCCGTATATGAATAGGCCACGAGACCATTTGCGCCACCAGCAATGCACATCCAAGACATCGCCTTCATCTCCTGATACGTTGGACGACGGCATGCGCGAATTTCCGCTTCTGGCTTGCCATAGCGTGTCCAATAGGCTGCCCAGTTGAAAATCTGCGGAACCATCCAGTTGGCGCAACAGTTAAACACCTGGTCCGTTGTTGTCCTTGCCCAGTGATATGCACGTGAAGGCACCCCTGAAGGAATTGGATAAGGGTCAGTGCCAATGACATCAAACGAGCCGATGTACCCACGGAGTTCAGTGTATTGATATAGCACCGTCCACGTTGGCCTTGACGGATCGAGTTCCTTGACAAAGTTATATCGCTCAACAAGCATCGGCATGGCTGACAAAGGTGCTTCGTCATTGACATACCATGCTGCTATCGCGGGATGGTCCTTGACTGCGTCCATCAATTTGCGACATTGGTTGTTTGCCTCCTCCATGGTCGTCAATTTGCCATGCCCTGGATAACAGTCCTTGACACTGTAGAACACTTTGATTCCATTCGCATACATCTTGTCGAGCACCTCGCGTCTGACGGGGCTGTATGGCATAATGCAATTCATTGGGCTTTCAAACAAATCCTTGAGACATTTCTCGCTTGATTCGTTGAAATACATCCCCAGCGGGAAGAACGGCTTGCCGTCCACAATCAGACGATTGTATTTGTCGATATAACTCTTATATGTCGGATATCTATCAACGCGCTCAAGAGGCACGTCGAGGACTTCCGTTTTAGTTGACATTGGATTCAGCGCAGTGATGTGCAGTTTATAGACGCCTGGCGCATATTTTTTCATCGGAACGATGACGCTCTGCTCTGCCGTGTCGGCAGGAATAAACGGGATGTCATCAACGGCTGTTCCATCCACCTTTTGCAACTGTATTTTCACCGAAGCCGCCGCCTGTTCAAGTTTTGCCTTTTCATAGCATTCCAATGCAAAGTAAACCTGCAAGTCCTCGCCATCGCTTATATTGCGATACCGATTGGAAATGCCGCCTTTCAGAACAGAATCGAATTCTTCATACAGATAAGCATCATCAAACCATGCCTCGCCTGTGCTACCCTGACGGCAATAAACGACAAAAGAAAACTTGGTGGCCTTTTTTTCCTTAAGTGTCACAGAACTTTCGGCAAGTTGCCATTCGCCGTTGGTATCCTTCAAGCCTTGTGGATATGAACCGCCGAGGAAGCGGTTTCCGTCTCCCCACCACTCAAGACAAACCGTTGGTCCTGCCCCTTTGATATTCTGGGATTTAACCCAGACACCAAATTTATAATGTTTACCTGGCGTCATTGTGATTGACTGCGCGCAAAGTTTATATACCTTGGCATCTGTGTTAACGAAATGCATCGATGCGTTGCCTGAGCGTTTGACAGTCGTATCAATCGAATAGACAGGGGCTGATTGTCCCCAGTGAATCGCCTTGCCATTCGCATCCAATTCCTCAAAGCCAGGATTCTTGAGCAGATTCTCCTGAGCAATGCCAAGCAGCGACACAATACACATCATCACCAGCACTTTCATCATTTTCATAGGTGTCTCCAGTTGATTTACGGGGATTACAATATTGGATCGGTTTGTTTTAATATAATCAACATAAATGCCGACTACAAATCAGGTTTTCAGCAGTTTCAGAAAACATTTGAATAAACTGTCGATTTGTATCATTCTAGTTATCATACAAGCAAAAACTATTCATCTCCATCTTGAATTCCACGGTTGGACATGCTAATATACAACCATCTACATCCTGTCTCTTTTAAGTAACACATTTGAATCCATGCCAACAGCACTATTCTGCGACGCATCCTCCATCAAACTCCCAATGACAGGAGTCCAACTTGCTGTCCTGGAGCAAGTGCATGCTCTATCCTCGGTGCTGCCTTCATATATACAAAGTCATTTCTTCGTACATAAGAACACTTGGCACCATCTTCCAGTATCCAACCAGACAATCGACATCGCAGATTGCCCAAGCAATCCATTGCCTCGGATTATATGGCAACAGTTTCGGCTTCCTAATATCCTCAAAAAACGTCAGGCGGATTTGCTCTATGCACTCGCCTATACGGCGCCATACGATTGCCCAGTTCCATACATTCTGAATGTCCATGACATTATCGCATTGGAGAATCCAGAACTCTGTTCATGGCGCAATCTATTGCAAATGAAAGTGTTGCTTTGTCATAGCATTCGCCATGCGAAAAAATGCGTCGTCTCAACAAACCATGGCGCAGACGCTTTGATGCGCGTCTTGAATATTCCGTCAGAACGGATTGTCGTCAATCCTCTTGGGGTTGACAATCAGTTCTTTTCCAGACCTTCTCCACGTATTCATCCACGTCCATACATACTCTTTGTTGGCAATATAGAACCTAAAAAATCACTGGATACTTTGCTCGACGCGTATTCGGAAACAGCAGATGACCTGAAAGTCGATCTCGTGATTGTCGGACGCGCCGCATGGAAATCCCAAAAGACGGTTGAACGGCTCAAGCACTGGAAAGGCCAAGGAATCGTTCATTGGATGAACTATGTTCCCCGCGAGCAACTTCCTGGAATATACCAACATGCAGAAGTACTCATCATGCCAAGCATCACCGAAGGTTTTGGACTGCCTGTACTGGAAGCCATGGCCGCAGGTACACCCGTCATCCACTCAAACCACCCCGCCCTTTGCGAAGCCGCTGGAAAAGCGGGGCTTGCTTTTGCCATCAAAAATACTGAAGAACTGTCAATGCAACTTCGCAGAATGCTTCGTAGCGAAACTCTTCGTCAGGAACTCATTGACGCAGGCAGACGGCACGCTGCACAGCGTTCTTGGCAACGTTGGGGAATACAGGCGGCTCAATTGATTGAAGATATCTGAATCTGCAAAATCCCAATCATATCTTTTTTGCAACGACAGCCATCATTTATTCTTTTCAATCATCTCCCTCATGCGAAAGTAGTTGTTTACATAATCACTCAGGCTACTTCTCAAACCGCTTTCATTGGACGACTGGAGCATCTGGCACATCCCCACCGACTGCTCATAGCCGCTGCCTTTCGGGAATTTCGAGCACAATGCAATAATCTGCTGTCCTGTCAAGCCTGACAACGGATTTATCCCCTCTTCCGAGCAACTGTATTTCATGATTGCAGCCACAAACTTTGGCCTGTCCTCCCTTGGAAGGCCATCATAAATTTCCAAGGCAGTTTTCAGCATAGCCTCCTGTGTATCAATAGTAAACGGCACACCATTGTCCGTATGAACCGCCACCTTTTTTCTGCACCCGACAAAAAACGCCACTGCGATGCATAATCCCAAAATCAACATAGTCTCAACTAGAATCCTCATCTTCAACTCCTTTGTTACTGTACTTTCAACATTCTTGCCAAATCACCAATGACAGTATGACTTGTCCAATATACGGAATGATTATTATCAAACGTAGTCAGTTTTACCTGCCTTACAAGGAAATCCTGATACAGGAGCGGAAAGGGACTGACATTATATCCCATCTTGAATAGAGTACTCGCCGCCCACACGACAGGATCTCCGTAATTCACGTAGTTGTTCCAGAACCAAAATGGAAAGAGCGGGATAAAACACCCTAGCGGCGAGCCCATCGTCGCCCAAATTGAGGTATGATACAACGACAAAAACAACGCATCACGTGAAAGGACTGTGCCCCATGAATGCGATATTACAGACACGTTGATATATCCCTTCAACTGCACTGTTGCAAAGCCATCAACCAGGCTCCACAGTCCTATCAAATGATTCAGGCGAGCAGGTATCGGCAAGAATGAATAGGAAGATGCGGAAAAACCAGTCCATCTGAACTCGAATGAATCCTGATTATTGATATGATATGCTTTCTTCATCATTTCCTGCATATCATTCGACCAGCCCTTTTCATGCCACGCCATACCATGCACATATAAAACGGCATTGTTTTTTGTCCTCTTCTGTTCCTCGAACATTTCGCCGACAGAATTCAACGCCAGAATATCATTGTATGTTGACAGAAAACGGTACATCGGATAATTGAAGTTCAAGCCTATTCCCGTTCCGACCATCAAGACATCCAGCATTCCAAAAGTCCCCTGCGGGTCTTTCCTATTGACTGGGTCGTTCATGCAGTAGGCATATCTGTTAAAACTCTTCGGTTCGTCCACCTTCTCCAAATACGGGTCTTGGGAAATGAAACGTCTTAAACGAGGACAGTAAAAGCGTCCTCTCAAATAAACAAGCCCCGAATGCGCCTCGCACCATTCGCCCCAAACCCCAGGCCCTGTTTTCATCTCTCCCGCCAGACGATTTCCCCAGGCATCATGAAACTCCGCTTCAACCTCATGGTCTTGTCCATTCCACCTGCCAGCCAGTTGCCGATGTCCTCCCAACGGCAGCCAATCCACATTCGAGTCATCAGCCAGACCCAATGGAATGGATGAGCGCAATATTGTCATGGCGTTCACCTGCCCATCGGCATTTGAAACGCTGTAATCCATTATCTGTGGGCATCTGTCATAAATCACCTGTTCATGAAGAAAATTGTATTTTACAATGGATGTCTCACTACCGCGAATCTCCTCCACCTGATGACCGCATAGATTGTCATTCACATCATATTGGAATGTTATAATGTCTCGAAAGCCATTGTCGTCATTTTCATAAACGACCTCATCAAGTCTTCCGTCTCCAGACCAATGGTAGAATCTCTTCCATTGTTCGCATCCCGTGCAAGATTCTGAAACCAATTGCCCGACCTCATCCCATTGGTATCTAATTTCCTTGGATCCTTTGTCCCCCGAGCATTTCGTGAGTATGATGCATCCATCCGCATCGAATTCATGATGCAGCACATCTTCCATACCTCCTTTTCTCTGCTTTTCCTCACACAGATTTCCCAACGAATCATAGCCTCCTTGCCAAAGCCATTCATCTTCATCTTGACCTTCCATGTGAATCCTTTCTTCAATCAGATTGCCAAGCGAATCATATTTCCAGAAAGTCTCCGACTTAACCATGGCTGAATTATTCAGGCGTGTTTCATGAAGTGCCACTTTCCTCCCGCCGTCATCAAATGAATATGTTCCTTCATAGACTTTTCTGTCGCCATCCCAAATACTGACTTCATTGACTCGTCCCACTTCATCATATCCGATATTCCTCTGCCAGCCATTCGAGCACCATTCCCGCACGGGACGCCCGACGGGGTCATAGTCGAAGGCCACCACTAAAGGAGAGCCCAACTCACGTCCTCCGCACCGCGTATATTTTCTTGCACATTCACGACCTTTTTCATACGTGAAAATCACGTGGCTCAATTGGCTGTTATATTCAACCACCCTATCATCATCATCGTACACATAACATTCCACCACACGGCCATTCATTTCATGGCTGACACGTCTTCCGAACAAATCGCGCTTCCAATCCTCACGTAAAACCACTTCTCCATTCCTCGAAACATGGAAGCAATCGTCATCAAGCCTCTCGAATTCATAAATGCAGGATTCTCCTTGCAGAACACGACGCCTGCTCCACTTCCCATCAGCCCCTCGTATGACTTCAACTTGACTGCCATTTCCGCCAATATACTTGACGTATTCTCCCAAAATGGAATCGTATTCCCACGTTCTTGCCCGCCCCACAGGCGAGACAGATTGCGTCATGCGCCCAAAACAGTCATATTCCCTCCTGGACACATTCCCATTCGAGTCTTTGATTGCAACCAAAGCGCCGAACAAATCGTGCTCCAGTTCAAAACAAAGAATCCCCTGCGACACTTTTGTCGCCGTCCCATCCTCGCGCCGTTCAAACACAATCGGCTCGACGCCGTCCTCGCTGTATTTCAGCACGCCCCCTCCACGCTGACGTATGTACGCACATTGCCTCCCATCCGCATCACGGCGTTCCGCAACACAACCATAGTCGTCATAACGCCACTGTGTTCGTGCTCCACAAGCATCCACCAAACTTGTGACATTTCCGACACTGTCCCTTGAAAACTGTGTCAGGCAACCGTCCTCATCCTTCGACCAGATGACCTTACCCATCTCATCATAGCCGTATGAAACAATCTGACCAGCCCCCATCTCCTCCTGGAGAACCTGCCCCATTTTATCATACACCCAATGATCATGGTTGACTTCAACGCCTTCATCAACTATCGTGCATTCATAATATCCGCCCTCAAGCGAACGAACATCCATCACAGTCCCACGCATATAACGGCATGTGGTCACTCTCCCACAGGCATCATATTCCATCAACCTAGCCCTGCTGAAGACCAGTGGGGCCGATGAAGACAACTGTTCAGCAGAAAACTGCTCTGGCCCAGCCTTTATCAGCACACGCCCAGAGGAATCGAATAGGTTTCTGGTGACAAATCCCCTGTCGTCTATGGATTCGACACAGATTCCCTGCACATTATACTTTAATTTTGACCAATGGCCCGAATTATCGCGTTCCTCCACTGTTTTTCCATCCAAATCACGCACATACTCCTTCCAGTTTCCCATGCTGTCACTGATGTAAAGCGGCCTTCCATCGTTGTCTTTCGTGACCTCTGTCGAGGCTGATTCGACTTGACCTGTTGAAGAATCAATCCAACTAAAGACATTTTTCACAACATTTCCCCTGTTTTCCGCCTCTTGAAAAATCTGTTGTCCGTTACCGTCTGAAATGATGACGCGCTGGTCATTGTTCTCATAGTCGAATGAGATATCCGTTCCCTTCCCGCATGACATATTCCTCACGCGTCCACCATCATCCTTGGAGACAACCAATTCATTTCCGCTAGGCAACACCAGTTCCCTCATTTTTCCATTTTGCATCACATTCCGTTGGAGTGTCCGACCATTAGGCTCGACCATTCGGTTGCAATTACCCATGGAATCGTATGAATAATAGGTGATTCCACCATTTGGTGCCGTCCTGCTGAGCATACGTCCATTTTCATCATACGTCCAATATGTCTTGCGCCCCAAGGCATCTTCTTGAAAAAGCATATTTCCATGGACATCGTACGAGAACCGTAGTATGCCGCCGTCTGGATTTACCTGTTCAAGAACATTGCCATGCTCATCATATCGATATAGTTTTTCATTGCCATGCTCATCCGTATGGATTTCGACTCGAGAGAACACATCTCCTTCGATTGTCTCATGTCCACCGATGCCATTGCCGACCGAGACAAGGCGACCCTGACCATCATACGCATAGGTGTTTATTGTCCAGCCTGCGGCATTGACCACCTTCGTCAGCAGATGAGGATGCTCCCTGTCATCATACCCATAATATCTGTGCGGGGACGCTGTTCCGCCCTTCTTCCCCTGCCTGACTTCGATCAGATTGCCAATGTCTGAATAGACATATTCCAGGATTGATTTGCTACCGTCAAGAAACTCAATTCCAATGATTCTTCCTGATTCGTCCCGCACACGTCTCAAGACATCAGTTTCATCACCGTCCTTTTCCGACAAGAGCACGTCATCTCCATCAATCCGCAGACACTTGCCGTCAGGAAAGTGGATTTGCCTTAAGATGAGATTGCCGTAGCAATCCAGCATCACCTCGCCGCCGTCGTCCCCTGCGGCCTCATATTCTCCAAGATGCTCGCGTTCAAACATGTATTCAGTGCCATCGCTTCCTTTTAGAACGAATCCAGGAAAGTCATAATAATCCAATGGCACGCCCAATCCAGCGGAGTTCCAATATGGCTCCAGGCCTGGAAGGGCAGTGACATTGCTGTTAACCGTAGCGCGCAATGTCCATTCGCAGCCTGCGGGGGCATTCCACGAACCGTTATATGTATAACTGTATCCTCCAGCGTAAACAAGAGAGAATGCAAAAGTCGTCCTATGGCCATCTGGCAACGTCATCGTCACATCCCTGCTCCCGCCAGTACGCAGGGAAACCTTGCCTCCTGTCAGACTTTCCCTTTGCACCCTTTCATCGTACAACTCAACCTCAAATGAATCCATTGTCATAGTCCAGCCATATCCCAGTGGACCATTATTCGACAAACTGGAATAACGTCTCCATATTTCAAAGTCAATTCCTTTCAGTTTTAGCGTCCCATCCTTTTCCGCGAACACGACGCATCCTAATTTCAAGGGGGCGTCAAGGAAGAAATCAACTGTCTTCAAGATGTAATTCGCACCTGAAATCGCCACCAGTTCCAACGTATATTTACCATTTGGCATGCCATTCAAGTCAAGCCGACCCAACTCAGCGTTGTCAACGGCAAGATGCCGCATGGGATAGAGTAGTTCGAGTTCATTTTCAGGCAAAATGGAAGGCATGTATGAAAGATACCATTCTCGGTCATGATTTACATAACATTCAAGCAACTTCCCCTGGCCATTTCGCATCCTGAGTTGATATTTCACCTTGTTATCAGCGGAAACGGTGCCTTGGACATCCAATGTCACATCCTGAACGACCTGTCCCGCCAGAGGGCTGTCAAGTGAAGCGCGCAGTTTTCCGACAGGCTTGTCATCATCATCCCCTATATCTGGCTGCCACACACTGCCACCTGCAAAAACACTGTCCAAGACAACGATTGTATCTGCCGAGCCGACATTGCCATAGACATCGCTGGCAATCACCTGGACGAGGCATACATCACTTGCGCCCTCTGGGACTGGCAAAAACAATTTCGCCATTGACTTGCCTGACTGCGTTTCAAAAAGCAAAGTCCGATGAACTGGCTCCATCAACTGAAGTTGAACCACCACAGATGATTCATCTCTGACATCATATTCAACATCAATCACCACCGTATCATCCTGTCTGGAAGTCACTGCGTGCAGGTTAACTTCAGGCTTGACATCATCCCATAGGAAACAACGCCCCTCGGCTATGGTCTCTTCCTCCGACGACAGCAAAAGAACAACATCATAATATCCTACATTACAACGAGTTCCATCGACACTACATCCATCCCATTTAATCAATGCCTCATTTCCAGTTCCCTCATTTGCCCAAACAGCCATTCCGCTGGCATCCAGGACATACACTTGCCAAGAATCAACACCTTCCGCATCAAAAGTTATCTCGACAAAACAACCGTCGTCCTCCTGTATGCCATCTCTCTGTTCCACCATGAGATTGTGGAGTCTGCATTTATTCATCGAACGCTGGAACAATTCGGAAAACACGCTGCATTGCATAAGTTCGCCTGCTTCATTTCCTCTGTTCCACAAGCCTTTGGAAACGGCAGTCCGAATCATCGCCAATGAAGTCATCCATTCAGTGTCTTGGAATTCCAAGTCATTGCCCTGAATCTTCTTATAATCTGCGATTCTAATTATGCCTATGTGATGCGGTTCTCCATCAGAATCAATCCATGAGCCTGAATATGCGCCCATTGGAATCATCCAATCCAGCCAACACGGATAGTCCGCGCACATGATTCCGCCACGACCATCGCCAAATTGTCCATAAATAAAATCGCAGGAGCCTTCCATTTCCTGTGAAAACAGTCCCAATGGTGATTCAAGCCATCCACTGCATACGCCATGTAGGAAATCCGCCGCAACGGCATTCTGACCAAGGCTCATCGTCAGGGAAAGATTTCGGCTTGCCACCATGACGCCACACGCTCCAGCCTGCATTTCCAGACGTTCAACCTTCGACAGCACATTACCAACCATTTTTCCCCTTGGACACAAAGCAATTTTTGAAACGCGGAGTTGTTCCTTGGGAGATTCGCCATAGCAGTGTGCTGCCAGACGTCCAAATCTATCCAAACGCCTCCTCAATTCTCTTGTGCATTCAATAATCCAATTGTCGTCTTGAATATCATCCTTCCCTAAACTGCCGCTAGAGATTGCATACGTGGCTGTGTCGCCAGCGCGTATAGAATCTGTCACCTGCTCTATAACCTCATCTCCTCGCACCAGCCGAAAACGGACAGTCAAATCCGTTCCAAAGAGAATGGCCTCAGTACTTCTGCATCTTTCATTTGCGCTCGTCAATTCAGCCAACAGATGCCATCCCATGACCCATGTTCCAACCTCAGGAACAAGTTCTCCGCAATCTTCATCCCTTTCATTAAACCATTTTATCTGGACAACACCGTCAGGGAAATCCATCATATTCCAGCGATGCGACAATATGCAGCCACTATTTCCTAAAACCTCAACAAAGATATCAGGGACATTCAATTCATCGACTATTTCATGTTCAAGAATTTCCACAGGCCTTAAATTCTGGACTTGAGTTGAGCGATATCCTCGAATGGCTCCTCGTCGTCCAAGAATTTTCTTTGGCATTCCTCCCATCGATGACTGCCGATTGAGAATTCGACTCAATTCCTCACGTATCCTTCTGCAAAACGGAGTCATGTTCTCAAGGCATCCTGTTTCTGACGGCAACTGCTCCAATTCAATCAATTTCAAAATATTAGAAATTGTGGATTCATTCAATTCCATTGAAATTCCAGAAAGAATTTCCGAACCTATGAAACCAGGGAACACATCAATCCAACGATCATTCGTCGGACAATCTCCGCGCAACATGTCATCATACAAGGCTTTGCATTGTAGCCATACGCTTGGAACACACCAGCGCATCTGGCTGATGGACGCCATACCTAAATGCAATCCAATTTCAATGTCAGGGAGCCATTCTGACAACTGCTCCGAATCCATCGACATCCAACCTCGAACCAGACGTGTCTCAAACCCCTCTTCCTGTAAAATGCCTTGGAACGCCAATACCAGTTCAGCATCCGTCCCCCCGCCATCCAACAATGTCCGTGTCGGCGATTTGATGCATAAGCGCCCTGGATAGTGGGTCATTGAATTACGGTAATCCCTTAGAAGTTCAAACAATGTATTTCCAAGGCAAATCCATCCCACTGTCAGCAAACACCAACATAGTTTCCATTGACTTTTCATTTTCCCTCACTTCTCCATTGAAAGCGTTTCTTCTTAGAAAACAATATCCTCCGACGTGACGAGACGACCAAGGATTCCAGCCGCCATGTTTTCCAGATTATTCCAGAGCCAGTTCCATCCCGCCCCACCACAATTGGGCTTTATTCCTTCATTGTTGTTCATCTTTTCTTTCCACGGCGGCAACCTTCCAGAGGATGCACTGAAGCGTCCATGAACCTCATTGTCCGATGAATGCTCCGCGACAAACCACTTGACAGGAGATTTCTTAGCCTGAATGACGACTTGCTTCAGCGGAGATTCGACCGCCACTGTTTCCATAACAGGAACATCGTTTTTGGGGAATTGCTTATCATTCAGCGATGTCAATTCCCTCTGCACTGGCTGATTTTTCAATGTCTTGGAAACAGAAACAGGGACATAGACCTTTTCTACTTCCTGTTGCCTGTCTGGTAGATTTATTGAATGGTCATCAGAAGTGTCTTTCTCATCATTTTTCTTATCTGGATCGGTATCAAGTTCTGACTCTGGTTGTGGCTCGGGCTCGGTAACAGGGTCAGGCTCGGTTTCAGGTCTAGATTCAGGAGCGGGTTCAGTTTCAGGTTCTGGCTCACTATCAGGTTCTGATTCGGGTTGGGGCTTTGGCTCGGTTTCGGGATCGGATTCAGTTTCAGGTCCAGACTCAGTTTCAGGCGCAGGCTCGGTTTCAGGTCCAGACTCAGGAGCGAGATCAGTTTCAGGTTCTGACTCACTATCAGGTTCTGACTCGGGTTTGGGGTCTGGCTCGGTTTCAGTAGCGGGTTCAGTTTCGATGTTTGTTTCAGGGGCAACAACATTTTGATTCACATATACAGAAGCAACATCAAGGAGGGAATTCGTCTCTGTATCGATGAGTGTCAGCCACGTTGTTATTTTTTCAGAAGAGGCATTTCTCGATGCCTTGACATTCACCGAACCAAACATCATGGAATCGTCATTTTCAATCCCAACATGTTCCAAATAAAGCACATCTATTTCCGACAATTGGACTTCTTCAATTATTATATTTTCTGGGTTGCTGGCATTTTCCACATGAAAATTCACAGCAATTGTATCATCCATATCCAATTCATACATTGGGAATTCAAATCTTCCCTTAATCGGCTTTGGTTCAAGAACCGTTATTTCCAGTGTGGTGACTAATGGTTCACTGTGCTGCTCTGACAACACTTGCTGGCAAAGGCAATACGTGTCAGGCTCCAGTTCTTCTGTATTCAAAAGAAACTGGCGTTGCTGCCGCCCCGCTACCAAACGTCCATCATACTGCCAATTCGCCACTTCAACATCATCCAGAAAGATAACGACATCTGCGTCAACAGCAGTCGCCTGGCCATTCAAACTGCTCACCATGGACAAAACTGACAAAGCCTCACCACGCAGGACTTCCGTTGGAACACATTCCAGGCTCGCATCAATATCCGACAGTGCAAAATCATCCACTATCATCTCATCATCGGCCATGACCACCAACTCATCATCACGCAAAATCTCTGCATGACAGAGGATTCGTCCAGGGGAAATTCCGTTTCCGTCCACAGGGAGTTTTATGATTTCAGACTGTCCGAACTCATTGTCATCCAGCGAACGCTCAAGAACTTTGAACGCCTCTCCATGTTCTGGATAGACCATGACCCGCAATCTCATAGGCAAATCATTGTATTTGAGCAGGGCATACAATGTCTCACCTAGACATTCGCTTAATTCAGCCCCAAAAACACGGCCGCGCGAACCAACTCCAAAGGAGTCATCTGACAAAAAATGCCACGTCGCCAGACTGGTATCAGCCTTGGTTATCCATTTGATAGATGTTTTTTCTTTCTGTTTCTCATCAGACATAGCACCCCATGCATACCTATCAAGCATTTGGATACCAAGCCATGAAGCCAGCGACGACGTGGCAAACAATTCAACACTTCCTGTTCTCCCTGGCGGAATAGCCAGAATGCCGATGCGGTCACTGTCAGGCAATGCCATTGTGACTGTCACCTCAAACGGTCCGCCGCACTGATGTCCTCCGCTCCAGGCAATAGTCAATCCATAACCATTCCCTATTCTCGCCACTGACAACGGTTCCAATGGGCGGATTTTCTTCTTTCCTGACTCATCTGTCCAACTGGCACTTCCAACCAGTTGAATATCATTCATATCGCCATCTACCGCCTCTTCCACAAGATAACTATACGTGAAGTCAGTACTTTGTCCCGCCGAAAGCGTAAGATTCCAATTGAATTTCCATGAACCGTCTTCCAGTCTTTCCTTGGATGTCAGTGTGTCTGAATGCACTTTTTCACCGATTCCTGGTGCAATGATACACTGCACAACGATAGGAATTCCAGTCTCCTCAACTGGATGGAAAAGATTCTCCGACAACGCCAAAATCATTGCCGCAGCATGAAGTTCCACCTGTTCATCATTTAATTGACTGTCAGTCTTCTCTGAATTCAAAATCCAACTTCCATTTGACTGCTGCGCATTGATTATCCGTTCCCAGACACCGCCTCGCTGTACGTCATTTCCGTCTTCACTCGCCTGGCATAGTCCATATCGCCAGTCAAAATACTTACCATGAGCAGAAGGGCTTTTGGTCACTCCGCATGAGAGCAACGCCTTTACCGCGTTCCAGAGATTGTATCCCTGGCTTTCGCAGTCAGTTGTTTCCATCCATTCCATGATATGCCTGATGACATGCAGTTCCGCTTCCCCTAGTGACACATCAGCCCTTTCAGCATAAAAATACTCCCTGGTATTCTCGTCATAGCACATCTCCGACGTCTTCATCGTCATCAACTCAGGAATCCGCCTCTCTCCACCCAAAATCAGACGAATGCCCAAAAGAGCAGAAGCCTGAATAGACACAGAGGCATTTTCCAAGGAATTGTTGTTATAGAAGAATTTTCTTCTGTGGCTGTCAAATGACGAATCCAAAGTATAGGCAACGGCATGATAGACCTGCGTTGGAATAATCCTCCGCCATTGCCCCATGGCCTCCAGTGCCACATAATTCCACCCCGATATGGAAATATCCGAACTTGCCAGGCAACCATCGTAGTAACTCCAACTCTGAAACCATCGGCCATTCAATGACAGTTGCTTCACGACAAAATCCCCTGCGTCAAAGACAAGGTCAGACAAAGACATCGCACCAATGGGCGTCTCGACCTGATAGTCTTCCTTTCCGCAAGAAACCATGGCCGAAAGGCAGATGGGATTCACATAATTCTCCACATTCGACCGTCTGCCGATGACCGCATATCGGCCATTTGAATTGGCATCGGCATTCATTTCAATTTGAAGTGCAGATAATTCCATCGGAAGGAAAACAGTATTGGCCGCCAGATATGCAAGCCCCTTCTTTACGCATTCCATAAACGGATTGGGACCTGAAGAAGATAATCCGAAACCATGGGCACCAAACGCCCACAAGGCAAAACCAGTCGAACCTGCTTCATTATATAAATCATCTTCAAAGACAATTTCCCCTGTTCGTCCAAGTATGGGCTGGAGATTCTCCCCCCAGTGTCCATCATCCTTCTGGCATAATGCCAGCCAATGCAAGCCATGAAGCACGCACTGGCGTTTCTTAACATCCACAATCTTCTGTGGTGAAAGCCGCTGTTTGCTTTTTACTGTCAGTTCAAGACGGGCTGGCTTAAAATCTATCATTTCATGTGCGATTTCCAGCAGCAAAGTCACCGTCCCCTCCGCGATTTCAGACGGCAGCGTACAGACAATCGTCTGCGGGAAATCAACCGTCTCTTCAGAAGGGAGCCATTCTCCAAAGCCTTTTCCTGTGACAATCACATCAGAGGACGACACAATGCTCCAACGATAGGAATAATCGTGTGGCAATACGTTATCGCTTCTCCCCCACAATTCTATCGTCTCATCCGCCAATACCGTGGTCAAGGGAATTGGAAGCAATTCCCCCGACTGGCACCATTGGACCAATCCCATCAGGACGGCGATTATTGAACAGATGATGGACAACCGATATTTCATGGTCTTTGACTTTCCTGCATAACGATGACTACTTAAGTGTTTGTGCTCTGTGTGTCACAGATGTCATATTGAAAGATACCTCATTGCAATAGCAGTTCTATGATGCCCAGTTCCTCATTGCATTTTGAGATTCCATTATGATTGATACAGGAGTAAACCCGCATTGGCACTGTCCCCCTGACACCATCGTCCACACCTGAATATTCAATCATCACATTGCCATCGACAATATGATGAGCAGTACATGAGCCGTCAGGTAAACCGTCTTCCAATGGCTCGCCATTCGTCACCTTGCCATAATCGACCTTGACTGCCAGCCAGCCATCCTTGATGATGGTACCTGCCTGATTCCTTATCTCATTGATCGCCACCTCATAGATGCCAGAATGACCATTCTTCTTTTCAAGAATCCTGTATGACGTTCCTCCAAAAGAGGCAAGAGAAGAATAACCATCTGACTTTTGAAGTCGGATTGTTGTCTTGACTGCTCCAATACTTGCCTCTGTAGTCAACACAGGAGGAACCATCCCGCTTTCCACCAGAAGATCGCTCGTTTCCTTGACAGTGATAAAAGCGGACGAGACGTATGTCTCCCCCTCGCAATCCAATGACACACGAACTTCGTAAATACCCGCATCATAGACAATTCCGCCACCTGCTGACAAAACGGTGTCCTTAAATTGATAGAGTCCAAGGCTCTCGTCCTCCTCCACATCATTCTCCACCTCATCATCATTTGCAACTTCCTCATCACTTTCCAACAGCGTTTTCACATTGCCGCACAGGAGGGCATCCTGCGCTGTTTCTTCCACAATTATCTTCCCGTCTGAAGCCATCATCTTCCAGGAAATCTTCGCTGGTATTGATTCATTGCCAATATAGTCCACTCTCACAACGGGTTCGATCCTCACCTCATCCCCCGCATATAGCATTTGATTTCCAAGCAGTTCAAGACTGCTGATTCCTGCCATTGAATGCCAAGAAGGGATTTCAATATCCAATTTCTTCCGTGCGACAAGAGCCTTGCCCCTTTCGCTGAACACACACGCATCCAACACATACTCCCCCGGTTCAAGAAAGGCGATGTCACGGCGAATCGGCTCGCCATCTGCAACTTTTCCCCATTTCTCCACTATCACTTCTGATTCCTTCTCAAACAAGCAGATTGAAAACCTATAGTCATTTGAGGCCGTATCACTTGTTACGACAACTGATAGACTTTCGTCAACACCATCAAGAAAAGCGTCCAAATTGATTTTTGCATTTGTCGCTTCATCGTATGCCATAAGTGCATCCAGCACTGAACATGTAGTAAATATTACACTTATTTTTTCATTATCCTTCCAATGTCCATCTGGCAATTGCCTTTCCTTTAAAATGGCGACAAACTCATCGACGACATTGCTTTCCCCTATCATGCAATAGTATCTCACCACCATCGCCATGTCATAGAGACAAAAATCTTTAGGTCTGACTTCATATATTTTCTCCAACAAATCATGCATGGACATACCCCATTGTTCCATAAATCCGTCATACATGTTCTCGGAAAAATCTCTCCAGTAAAAGTGGGCAAGGCATTCGAGAATGGAAAACTCCACAAGCATTTTCCAAAGGAAGCGACTATCAAGTTTCATACTTACGCCTTGCTGAAGCAACGTATCAACAATAAAACTGAGTGTGAATATCCCATCCGTTGTTTCAGGTTTTGACCATTCGAATTCATACAGGAATTGCAAAACAAGCAACGTCACCCTTATTTCGCTTACTCCACCTTCCTCCGCCGCCCAGCAGCCATTCGCATCCTCGAACCCGCTTCTTGCGGCCTTATTGTCGTGATAACCATACATCATGATATGGGCAAGTGCATTGATAATCCCCTCGCTCCTGGGTGTTTTTTTATACAGTGCCTGAAGTCTCTTTTCATACTCTCCCCCCATATTATACATTTTCTGTGTCTTGAACATTCTTAGAACTTCAAGGCCGTAGTATTTGCTTGATTCATACTCCCGTGACAAATAATCGATGCCACGCTCAATGCATTCGTCTGCCATACTTCCACTCCCTAGTATCATAATCCAAACCAACATCGGCAACAGGCGATGGTACGCCCAGGTGCCTCTAAATGTCATTGCCTTCGTCATAACGGATGATTCCATCAATATCCGCTCCATTGTCTTTTCTCTTGTGCTTTTCCATAATTATACCAATGATATTTCTTTTTTCAAGTAATAAATCTGTATTTTTTATATTTTATTTTTTTGATAATTAATATATTATAAAATTTTAATGTAATTTCATAATAATTCTTATAGATTCCTATAGATTCCTATAGATTCATGTAAATTCCTACAGATTCCCATAGATTTCCTCAGATTCCTGCCGATGGAAGGATATAGGAATGGAGGAATATCGAAAGAGACTATGGCGTTTTTAACGACGAAGAAGACAGTCAGTGGCTACGGTGCGTTTCGTACCTGTGAATCTTCAATTGTGGAAAACAGGCACGATGACAGGCTGTCCTGAAGAATTTCTCAGGCGTTCGAATTCCATGCCATACAATTCCTCTAGACAATGATTCGTCAACGCGTTTTCAGGCGTGCAGAAAAACGCCACGCGACCGTGATTCAATGCCAGCAAAAGCCTTGAAGACGCCAATGCACCATTGACATCATGAGTCACGCATACGATGGACATGCCACGTTCCTCATTTAAATACGCGAGGAGTGACCTGACCTCAAGTTGGTATTTCGGGTCAAGAAAAGCGGCTGGCTCGTCAAGAAGAAGAACGGGCGCGGCCTGGACTATGCCAGCGGCGATAAACACCTTCTGAGCCTCCCCGCCGCTGAGGGTATCCATCATGCGATGCCTGAATGACGTCATGCCCACGCATTCAAGCGCGTCATCAATAATATGCTGTTCATCGTCATGCCCCGCCGCGAAACGGCTCATTTTCAGAAAATCCTCAACTTCATACGCAGGCGGGACATCTCTGACTTGGGGGACATATCCGAAAAGCCTTGCTAGTTCAAGTTGGGTCATTCCATGCGTATCCCTTCCATTGACGCGAACTGTTCCCTGCCATCTGTCATGAAGTCTGCACAGGCATTTGAGAAGCGTTGTCTTTCCCGCGCCGTTCGGTCCGATGACACTGCAGAAGCAGCCTTCTGGTAGCGTGAAAGAAACATCATCAAGAAGACGCCTGCCTCCAATCGTCAGGGACAAACCGCTGACCTCCAGCAGGCATTTGCCTTCGGCATGTTCCGTCTTTGGCTGCGAATCCGTCATTTTCCAGCCTCCAGAGCCTGTCGTATAGGTTCAAGCCTCAAGGCCACCTGCTCGGCGAAATGCACAGAACGCAAGCCAGGAACCGTCGCATAATTGTCAGTGAAAACAAACACAGCCTTTCGAGAAGTCAATTCGGGAAAGGAGACCTGCCAATCTGCCATTGCCTCCTTGCCATCATCAGCAGCGCAATCAGCGGCGATTTCCATGACAACATCTGGGGAAATCGCCATGACACCCTCTATACTCATGGCTG
>JAGCTA010000354.1 GCA_017963875.1 Victivallales bacterium
ACTCCCTTTTCCTGACAGCATCCAAGCAGATACAACGCGTCAGGCAGCCCATTGGACGATGCCTTTTCAAGCCATGACACGGCTTCCTGTATGGTATTTTTATTATTGAAAAGGATTTGAGCATAACGCAGTTGGGCATACGCACATCCGCCTTCCGCGGACAAGCGGTAGCATTCCGTAGCCTTGTTCAAATCACGCTTGACACCACGACCCCATTCCAAGAAAAATCCCTGTCGCCAGCATGACAACGCATGTCCTTTTCTGGCTGCCTCCAAATAATATTCGAAGGCCTTCTTCAAGTCCAGCGGACATTCATTCCCCAATTCATGCCTGAGACCATGTTCATACAATTCAGGGGCCGATTCTTCTGGCTGATTAAATTTCATGGCACTCCATTTTGATTGCTTTTTAATCGTTGCACTATAATTTAATAGACAAATATAAGATATCAAACATGAAGTACTCTCCAATGGGGGCCTTTCTACTCGTTGAATCCTTGAGTAGCCGAAATGAGACTACGAAATCGGTCGTCAGGTGCTACTTCATGGATTTGGGTACTCGAAAAAGATACCTCTATATCCTCCTGGAATATAGGCCATTCCCTTGTGGAACACCACCCTGCCAGTCAACGTCATGGGCAAGACAATTTTCCTGTCGCTGATTTCCCGCATTGTCTTGCCGTCAAATTCATAGAAGAAAACATCACCGTTTCGACGGTTGCTGACAGCGATCGTGTTGCCATCCGAGGTTGGGATTCCGCTTTTGCATGGGAGCATGGGAACTTTAGTGTAGGTTTCTGGGGTCTCAGGCGATAGCAAGAAACACTCCTGTCTCCCAAGGAACAGAAACTTGCCATTGATTTCCGTGATGCCATTCATCTGATGGCTGGCACGGTGAAGTTCAGGAATCATCCCGCATTCTTTGGCATCGGCATCGTACCAGCGGACAAATCTGCTATGCCAGTTGACTGGAAATCTGCCGTTGACACTGCGTTCAGGCAACATGTCGCCGTAAAGCAATCCCCCGCCTGAATATGCGCCAGCGAGTTTTGGTGAAGAAGGATCGCTGATATCCCATAATGACAGGCGTCCCGTGCGGCTGCCCGTGCAAAGTTGCTTATTGAAAAGACGCAATTGCAGAAAAGGCGCATTCGATGTCGCAGGTGTTGAACTGATGAGTTTTCCCGTTGAACGCTCCAAAATCATGAGTTGCTGGTCAGCCGCGATGATAAGCAAGTCTTCTGAAACGGCGCAATCCATGGCAGTGCAAGGAAAACTTCTGCCAGCGAGCAACGAGCCGTCGGAAGCGATGTTGAATTCCTTCACGCCCTCCTGCGCACAGGCCGCGTAAAGTTGCGAATCCCATTTGGCAAGACTCCATACAAATCCAGGCAGAGGGAAATTACCAACGCCAGAAAACTTCGGCGGAACAGGACGGACGGTTGGAATCTGAATTTTGACGGCTTCTGGCAAAACCACGTTTGCCAGGTCATGTTTGAAAAGATAGAGTCCTCCATTGTGTCCAGACACATAGACGACTCCGTTTCCAACCGCGATTTGCGAAGAACTGTCTTGCGGAAGTTTTATGTTATCAAGAATGACTGGCTTGCTTTTGTCTGTAACATCCACGACATACACTCCGTTTCCCGTGTCTGAAACAAAGGCTGTATTACCAGCAACTTTCACAGACCACCAATCGGGAAAAGACGAGGGATTGACCTCAAATTTGACCATGCCGACATGTCGGGGATTCTTAACATCGGAAATGTCAAATATTTCCAGCCCATGCCCTCTGCCCTGCCATTGTGTTTGACTCTTCGGTGCGTTCATCCCAGTCGCCGCGTAGAGCCAATTTCCCTGAACAAAAACGCCATCGCCCAAACCGTCAAGACCAGAAAAGGAAATCATGGAAGGTCGGTACGGATCGCTCACATCTCCAATCACGACCCGCAAACTCCCCCAATCGCCTATCGCAATTTTTCCATTGCCGAAGAAACTCGCCGACTGAGCTTCACCTGTTCGGAGTTGTCCCAGCGGCTGGACATTCATAGGATTGCTTACATCAAAAAACTCCACGCCATAAATCCGCAAAGTGACCGCAAGAACATCTCCTGCGACTGCAAGCCCAGTGGCAAGTTCAGACGGATAAAAATGGCTTACTTCACGAGGATGCGATGGATCATCAAGAGAAAATATTTGAACACCCCGTGAACGGCAGCTTAAATAAAGATATATGCCTGAACAGACCATTTGGCGATTTCCAGCGGCTGTTGCCTGGCTGACCTTCACTGGAGCAAGGGGACGTGAAACATCGTATGTGCAGAGATTGCCGTCAAGAACCGCATAAAGGTATGTTCCAGATAAAAGCAATGCACCGCCCGCACCTAAGGAGATTTGCTCAAGAGACACTCCATGCAACATGGATGCACACGCAAACATACATGCAATCAAGGTGTTTCTGTTAGTTTTCATAAAAAGTTCTTCCCTTACACCATGGTGTTTTGTTATTTGTCGACAATATAGTTACTGAATATCCCCATAGTTTATTTGTAATCCAGAAGAAATCAACTCATTAGTTTTTTCCTATGTATAATTTATGCCAATCTTTACAAAAAAAAGCAATAGAATCGCAGAGAAGAAGACATCTTATTTTTATTTCACGGATTCTGGTACTATATTACATCCAAATGTAATTCATTAAAACAAAAAGCGATCGTTGGCTTTCTGCCAAAATACGATTCAAACTCAATTCAAGAAAACTCTTCCAAACATGAACATCATCAACATTGGCATCATTGGTTTTGGCACTGTCGGCGCAGGCGTGGCAGAAAGCATCATGAACAACGCGGACATCATCACGAAACGCGTTGGCTTCACTCCCGTAGTCAAAAGAATCGCAGACCTGGACATCACTACCGACCGTGGCATCTCAGTCCCTGAAGGAGTGCTGACAACGAATGCCGAGGATATCTTCAATGATCCAGACATACAGATTGTCGTTGAACTCGTCGGCGGTACCACAATTGCCAAGACGTTCATTCTCAAGGCATTGAATGCAAAAAAGAATGTCGTGACCGCTAACAAGGCTTTGCTTGCGCATTATGGCGAGGAGTTGTTTGCCGCCGTAGAAGCCAATGGTGTCGAACTGTGGTTTGAAGCAAGCGTCGGCGGAGGTATTCCCTGCATCAAGGCCTTGCGCGAAGGACTCGCTGCAAATCATATTAAAGAAATCCTCGGCATCCTGAACGGCACATGCAACTACATTCTGACACGAATGGAAATGGAAAAGGCGAATTTTGAAGATGTCCTCGCCGCCGCCCAAAAGGCTGGATATGCTGAAGCGAATCCCTCATTGGATGTCGATGGTTTTGACACGGCCCACAAATGCGCCATTCTTGCCTCGCTTGCCTTTGGCCATTGGTTTTCAGCCGATGATGTCGAAACTGAAGGCATTCGTTCCGTCACCCCGCAGGATATTGAAACGGCGGCGGGCTTGGGGTTCCGAATCAAACTGCTGGCCATCATCAAGGAAAACAATCATAGAATTCAACTTGGTGTCCATCCAGTGCTCGTCCCGATGGCTTCACTTATCGGCAATGTAAACGATGTCTTCAATGCCGTCTGGATAAAAGGCGATGTCGTCGGAAATACCATGTATTATGGACGTGGCGCAGGCCGTCAGGCAACGTCATCCGCCGTCGTCTCAGACATCATCGACTGCGGCATCAACATCTGCAACGGCTGCTTGAGGCGGCTTCCTCCATTCAAGCCATACGATGGATATAATGAAATCATGGCGACGACTGAAATCTCCTCACGTTTCTACATTCGCCTGCAAATTGTTGACAAGCCTGGCGTCCTGGCAAAAGTCGCAAGCATCCTAGGCAATCACAATATCAATATTGCGACCGCCTCCCAACGCGAAGGGGGAACTCCAAGCGTCTCAATGATCATCCTCACGCATAAAGCAGAGTGTGCGGCCATGGCGGAGGCGATAGCGGAAATTGAAAAAATAGACGTGTGCTGCAACAAACCCGTTGTCTTCCGCATCGAGGATCTCGCATAATGGCCGACTCCGTCCGAAAACAGTCCAAAACCGCCATAGTCTATTGCTCCAAGCACCATGGCAATACAAGGCTATTACTTGATACAATTGCCACAAAGCATGAAGTGACACTGATAGACGCAAGAAATCCTCATATAACGGATTTGTCGGGCTTCGACCTTGTTGGCTTCGCATCAGGCATCTATTTCTGGTCATTCCACCGCTCGGTCATCAATTTTGCAAAAAAGAACCTTCCAATGTATAAAAGGGTCTTTCTTCTTTTCACGTATGGCAGTGAAGCCATGAAAAGCCATTTCTGCAAAAAGATGTTCCAGGCTTTATTCGATAAACATGCCGTAATTCTTGGGAAATTCGGCTGTCTTGGACAATGCACCGTCGGTCCATTCAAATTAATCGGGGGGACTGCCAAAGGCCACCCCGATGAACTTGATGTCTGTGATGCCATGGATTTCTACGAGTCTCTCCAGCAAATTATGTCAGGAGTATTTCCCAAGGGGAAAATAGAGACAAGTGACTGAGTCGAGCAAACTTAGTTTCCTTTCCAGTCTTCAATACGGAAGGGGATGACGGCCTTGTCCGCCAGTCTGTTGCACGGCGTCATTGTTGACCACAGTTCCGTCAAGGTAGTAAATGCCAGACAAGTGCAGTAGTCCCCCGCACCATAATAGATTCTCAGCGTCTCGCCGTCGTCCTCCAGCACTGCCCCACAGGGAATATGGTGAACTCCGTCCAAAGACGCGCGTCACCCGTCTCGTAGGGGGCCTCGGCGACAATCAGCGGCTGCTTTGTGATTGCAATCAGTTTCGTCGGGTCATCCAGAGAAAACAGTGCCGCGCCCGCAGTATAGCGCTTTGACCATTTTCTTCCAGCAACGACCTCCACTGCCCTATCGGGATCGTCATCGACTGCGTGGAAAATCAGCAGCCAGCCGCGAGAAGTCTTTATCGGCGGCGCGCCCCCTCCGATTTTCCTGTTGGCCAACGGGACATCTTCACAGCCGATCAGAAGTTCCTGGTCTCCCCAGTACCGCAAATCAGGCGACAGTCCATACCAGATGTGGAATGGATCGCCCCATTGATTGGACGGACGTTCAAGTCGCATATACATCCCATTCACTTTCTCTGGCCAAAGAATCATGTTGCGCTGCTGCGGAATGCCGATGCACACGGCGTCAAAGTCCGTCCCGTTGCCACGCCACCGTGCAATTCCAGGACGTTCGGAATGCTGGTTCTCAAAGCAGAAGGAAAGATAGAGTTCGTCCTCCATCACCGTGAGACGAGCATCGCACACCCAAGGCAGAATGACACCATTGTAATGGACACGGATAGTGTCTGGAAACATGTCAAAATGGATGCCGTCGTCGCTGACTCCAAACCCCGTCGCGATACTCGCCATCGTCTTTTTGACGCTAGACATATCCTCCGCGTATGTATCCACCCGTGGCGCGATATAGTATTTGCCACGGTATTTTGCGACGCCCGCGTTGAACACAAGCGACGCCTTGTAGGGCATGTCCTCTGCTGTCAGAATCGGGTTTCCCTCATATCTTCTGATGATGGGACTTGTATGGAGTTCGCCGACATGTTTCGGCAGTTCCTTGAATGGATTGTGCATCTTCTATTCCTTTACAATACTGTTCGCTGGGGCGGTAAAGACGATGGGTTCAAGCGGTTCACAAAGAGTGAAACTGTAGTCTTCCACGGCCTCCGTGAACCGCAGCGACCACATTTCCTTCTGCGCCGTCTTCGAGCGTTCGGCGCGAAGACAGCCGATGCCGTCATGTTGGGTCAACTTGGAAACGACCTTGCCCGACGCATCCATCATCTCCGCCGTGACATATTCGCGACTTGGACAGTTGACCAAAACATTGACAACCTCGCAGTCTGCGGGAACGTTGAAATACCATTGAGTGCTCGAATTGGCGATGGAGACCGACGACGCGACCATGCCATGTCCAGGTGAATCGCTGCAGATGTTCACCGTATTCCGAGAACTGAACGACAGAACATAGACCTGGTCGCCGCGCTCCGCCTTGAATTCGGCAACCTGCTCTTCCTTTGTCAAATCCAACGGAGGGCACTCGATGCCGCTTTTGTCAGTCACCGTGACGCGCTGCTTGGGATTTCTCAGTGAAGGGATGTCTTCAAACGGCGTCACCTTGATTCTGATTCGGGCAGTCGTTCCCTTTGGAACGCATTGAATGAAGCGGTTTGGGCCTCTGAAACGATAGTCATACCCCGCCTCATCCCCTGGCCCTGTCTTCTCCGCCTTGTAGCCATCTGGCGAAAACATCTTCGGATGGACTGTGCGGAGAATTTCGACCAATTTCTTGTCGGCCTGATGTGCAGCCACAAGTTTCGGCAAATCAATAGCCTGCGGTTTTCCATCCATGCCGACCTGATATGTCGGCTTCCCCGTCAGCGTGCTGATGCCCTGCGTTACGAAACTTCCAAAAACAAATGGCTGCCTTTCAATTTCGTCAATGACCTGCAAATTCCCCAAATCAATATTGCCGAACGGAACAGTGTCACCTCCGTTGAAAGAAATCGCTGCGGCGCAATCTTTTCCAACAATGACCTTGCAGTCGAGAAAAGTGAATTTGATGCCGTTTTCCAGACAGTTGTTAAAGGTGATGACACGCCCAGTCTTCGACTGGAACGTGCAGCCGATGAAATCGAACGTCCCCTTGACTGGAATCGATCCAGGCTTGACAGGATTGGCGTAGAACGCTCCATTGACGTTGTCATGGAAATAGCATTTTTTGAATACAATTGATACGGGCGGAACCATACCATCCCCTTTGGGGTTCCAGTCGTGGAGGTATGAACCGATGGCCGCATTGCCGAAACTTTCGCAGTTATCGAAAACGATGTTGACCTGCTCTTCGTCTGGGAAGTTCGGTTCCAGACTGAACCCGTCATGGGGAGGCGTGCCGCCCGTGTTGCTCATGACACAGTTGCGAACCATGATGTCCCGCCCGCCAATCACGGAGAATGCTGAACGGTGGTGGTCGTCGCATATCAGGTTTTCCGCAAGGACGTTTTTGCAGCATTTCCATTCCTTATTGCCCACCCTGCCGATATAGACGCCGTCGCCACCCGACGATTTGGTAATCAGGTCCCTGATAACCACATTATCGCAACTCCTGAACGACAGGACATGTCGCCATTCGGAGACAGAATAGCGCGTCGTGTCCTGATAGTCCTTCTTGCGCATTCGAAGTTCGCTGTTCCGTCCGCCCCTAACGACTATGTCCTTCGCCTTATCGGCGCTGAACATGCAGTCTCTGATACCATGATATTCATCCGCTTTGGCGAGAACCAGAACATCGTTCTCAAACACGAGTTCGAGATTGCTGCGAAGGAAAATCGGCCTGACAATCCATGGCTTGCCGACGTTGTCCACAATGACCGTGCGGGCACCCGAATTGATGGCGGCCTGTAGGCACGCCGTCGCGTCCTCAGAGTCAAAGCCAAAGGAACTCGCCTTCACAGTCTCCTGAGCAATCACGGTCATACATGACAAACATACGATGAACACCAACAATAACTTTCTCAGCATGATTCAATCCTCCAATGGATTAAGTATCTTTTTTTACTATACATTGCGAAGTCAAAAATAAAAACAACTTTCCCCGTGTTTGCCAAGACACAATTTGGCAAGAAGACACAAGAGAATCGGTCAAATTAGTTGAACTTTATCTGCTGGCAACTTCACCATGGTCCAGGAAATGAATTCTGGCAGGAGCAAATTCCGCCCAGCCAGTTGACGGTATTCTGGATTCTCAAACGTGGCAAACTTCGCTTCCACAATTTCAGGTAGCAGAATCCGCACATTTCCGCAGGGGGCGGCCGTATAGTTGATGCAGTGGATGATGACCTCCGTTTCTGTTCGGTTGATTCGGATGTACACGGTTTCTGGTGCTTCAATATCAAAGGGTAGCCGAATCAGATTGTCCATGATGACTTCTGGATTGTCTGGCATAAGCACTTCAAATCGCCAGTCTGGATTGATGACATTGCACCGCAGTTCAGGGACGCGGAGTACATCTGGCATAGAGTCCAACGGGTTGACGCAATACTGGCGGTTTTCCTCATTGCAGTCTCCAGTCATTGCATCCACGACAATACAGCCGCCATTGGCAGCGAACTTCCGTACTGTGGAAATCTCCGCTTCACTCAGGCATTTCGCTCCGAATATCAGCAACTGACGGCATCCCTGCGGCACAGTGAACTCTCTGCCATCGGAGACGACCAGCCGATAAGGAATATGCCGTCGAAGCAGAACTTCCTCGGCAGAAAGCAAAGCATGGAACGATGCGGTGGAGA
>JAGCTA010000355.1 GCA_017963875.1 Victivallales bacterium
CAACATGCTGCAAAAAAAACAGTTGTGATAATTAGCACCATGAAGCCCCTTCTCCGCAAAATCTTCTTCTGGGACGAACCCGCGCAGGGCGCGTTCTTCCATGCGTCGTTGCTGCTTACGCTCCCCTGGATGGCGTATGCCATCTGGTGTTTTCTGGTGCCGTTTCTGTTGGGATTGCCATCATTGTCGCTTGCCGGTGTTCTGCTCTGCATCCTGCTTCTAATTGCTCCGGCCATTGCGGGAATTGAGGCGTTTTTCATGGCAGTTTGCCTGGTTCGCCTTGCCGTCGGATGGAGGCAATTACGGAAAGACGGAATCGCAAGGAGCCGTCTGCCCATGGTTGTGGTTGCGCTTGTCGTGTTGTTCTGGCTATCCGAAGCGGTTTTCTTCGTTTGGTTCCTAAAAGGCTGGTCGCATTTCGTCGGACCGATGATGATTGCGACGCTGGCGGGCTATTTCTGCCTTGCGTACGGTCTGGCACGCCTGGAGGGAATAAACTACAAGTCGTTGTTCACGAAAGGCATTCTGCGTCTGTGGAAGTTCTTCGCAGTGGCCTATGTCCTGGTGTTTTGCCTTGCGTTTTTCAACCATCTGTCCGCCCGAAGGAACTGCGAGGAAGTGGAGACATATTTTGGTCATCAGCCGACCTGCGAGGCACGAAACGAGTGGATTGCGAAGGAATGCGTCATCGACATGGATTTCTGGAAAAAGGCCCAGGAAATTCTCCAACGGCGTCCCCAAAAGGAGGGGTTCTCCACCGAAGACGACGAATTGGCAAGCGCCCCGAACATTGAGTGGACTTCCCCGTACATCACAAAGTGGACAGAGAAAGAATTGGAATACGGTAGAAGACGGTTGATGAAAATCCCCGATCTTGAGGTGCTGGAGGAGATGTTCGACGCCCCGATACCGCAATGCCTTTGCGAGAATCTATGGAACGATATTGAGGCGAAGGATACAATGCGCAATGTCTTCCAGTTCGAACGGTGGCGCCTCTTTTTCGCATTGGAGGACAAAGATGCGGAGGAAGCCATGGCGACATGCCACCGTCTGTTCAATATCCTGCTCTGCTTCATGGAATTGGATAAGCGTGGCGCCAATTGCGGCTTTCGTTCTTATAACCGATATTATTTGAAATCCCTTGAGGAAGTCGCATCGTCGCGAGTGCTCAGTGACGCACAACTGGGGGACCTGCTGAACGGCTTGCAAAAACTTGATGACGCCTATATGGATGTGCGGAAGGGAATGGTCTATAGCATGGCTATCCGCTACGAAAACGAATTCCATCTGCACGACGGTTCATTCTGGCGAGGGGAAGCACCTCCTGTCATTTATCAGTTGTTCTGCCAATTCGATGTCGTGGAGGGCGGGCACTGGGAACGCAGAAGCCCGTTGAGGCAATTGCAGCAATGGCTTTGTCGCATCGCCATACCGCAATTCTGGTGGCGTGCAGCAAATGAAAAGCGCATTGTCGCCAAGGCATTGGCAGACGAAGATCTTGACTGGGAGCAATTGAACTGCAAGGGCAGCGTTATGGCGATAATATATTGGGACCATTGGAGTTGGTCGTCAAAGGATGTCTATCGGCGAGAACAGGCAAGGAATCGGGCGGTTGTCGGCGCCATAGAGGTCCTGCGGGCGCATGGGAAGGCGGGCGAATATCCTGAAGTCCTGCCCGCCACTGTGGAAGACCCTTTCACGGGCGAGACGATGAAATACCGCGTCGGCACATGCCTTCAGCGCGAGTACCAGCCTGAAACGACAACTACCGAGATACAGTCCATTCAAGTCTGGAGCGTCGGGCCGAACAAAACCGACGACGACGGCTTGAACTTCGACCTCCCTGGCGACTATCAGAATGACAGGGACGACATCCGTTGCCTGATTCCCATTCAGGCCGCCGCCCACGACCATGACTGAAATGCAGAGTCAATGGCGTAATTTACAATCAACTGTAACTCCAGGAGATAGAGCAACATGAAAATGAAGGAAGGAACCAGCTGGAAAGCCTGCTACAACGACGAAAAGGGCGTTTACGGCGCGGAGGTGGTGTTTCAAGGCTCATGGGACCTTTATGAAATTTCCGCCTCGGTCTATGGCAGCCTTTCCAAAAACATGGCGAACAGTGAAGCGGAGCAGCTGATCAAGAGTGGCCGCTGCCTGTATTCGCATGTCAACGACCTTTGCGGTCCGCCATATAATGTTGTACTCGACGATGACTACGCCATCTACTGCCCCTGGATGGGCAAGGCCAAGCCCGTCGGAAAGACCTGGAGCGATGAAATGACCGACGCGGCGGTTGAGTTGTTCGACTCCCAAAAGGCCAACCACGAGCAGAGAAAACGGAAGCGCGCTCAACGGGGGAAATGAACCGACTTCTACGCAAGCTGTTCTTTTGAAATGCCCAGGCCCCGCCAGGTTACAGACCACGCCTTATCCAGGCTTTCAAAACTTCTGAATTTAAGAACTTCTGAAAACCTTTTGGCGTAAAACTCGATTACTCCGTGCTATCTTATTATCGTTTTCAAAAACTCACCGAAATGAACGACAGTTGTTGATAGAGACTCACCAGAAATAGGAGAAACCAACATGAGCGAGAAGAAAGAAAGGCAAATGACCCAGAAAGAGATCAATCAGGCTTTTAAGAGAATGTGCGATATCTATGAAAAAAAGCATGTTGACTTTGACAATCGAATGTTTCTTCTGGGCATGGAACCTCCCAAAGTTTGGTTTGTGAAAAATGAAGAACGTGGACTGGGGGTGCCCGAGTTAAACATTTTCATCAATTTTACGAAAGAAGAACCCGTTGATTATGAAGATTTTAATTTTGATGATTATCCCGAAGAAGTGAAGGAGATTTTATCTCAGTGCGAGGACCAAGATTTCTTCCCCAATATCATTTTCACACCCCAAGGAGAAGACATTCTGGATGCCATTGAAAAAATGACTAAAATGAGTATCCTTCTTGATTATGGCTGGGAGTTGGCTTATGACTATGATACCTATGAATCCGAACACCCCGAAGCTTTCGATCAGGATTCTGGATGGTGAGAGTACATCGGGGACAGACCACGAAGCCATAAAGGATGCGACGGAACAGAAGCGAAAAGAGTTTGAATCGCCAGACGACGGGAGACGGGCTGAGTAGTCTGCGGAGAATGACGATTATCCTCAAGGACCGCCCTCAAACTGTATATATCCCCTTCCCCGTCGTTTTTTATGCGCTATATTAACTTGGTCTTTCCCTCACCTCCCAATCCATTTATGACGACCATGAAACAATTTCTTCTCGCACTCCTTGCGCTGCCGATGATGCTGGCGGCCGGTTCGATCTCGTTCCACCAGAATTTTCAGGACCACGCGGTGCTTCAGCGCGACCGCCCCATCGAAATCAGCGGTCTGGCGACAGCGGGCACGGAGGTGCATGTAGAGATTGTGCCGACCTGCACCAATTATCCCATCGGCAAGCAACAACTGTCAGGCGTGGCAGATGACTCCGGCGAGTGGAAGGTGATGGTCACCCTTCCGGCAGGCGGTCCCTTGACCATCACCGCGACCGCCGGAGAGGATAGCGCCACGATCTCGGACATCCTGGTCGGCGAGGTCTGGCTTCTGACCGGCCAGTCGAACATGGAGATTCCGCTCTGGGGGGATGTCCCGTTCGTGCGCGTCGATGATGGCGAGTATGTGCGTAGCCAATTGCCCGCCCTCCCCCAGATCCGCTACTTCGACGCGCAGCATTCGCTTTCCCCGACCATGGAGAACTCCGAGCCGACTGGCCGCTGGATAGCGTTCCACGCGGACAATCCGCCGACCATCAGCGCCGTGGGATACTTCTTCGCCCGTCAACTCTACCATGACCTCCAGGTGCCCGTCGGCATCATCAAGGGACACTGGGGCGGAATGCTCATCCGATCCTTCATGTCCCGCGATACCTTCCTGAAATGCTGTCCAGCGATGGTGGACTACACTGACTACATGACCGCGAGTTACCAGAAAGCCGTCTCGGCCGGGCAGCCACCTGAGGAATGGGCCGCCGAGACGAAAAAGTACTGGGAGAAACTGTTTCTAGACTCCGGAAACTCCGCCGACCGCGAGGCCGC
>JAGCTA010000356.1 GCA_017963875.1 Victivallales bacterium
CCCCAGGTTGAGCGTAGCGAAACCTGGGGAAAGATGCCACAAAAGGATTACGACCTCTGAGAGGTCGAACCTATTCCCTAGAAAAATAGAGCGTAATCACAATCTCGCATCTGCGAAATCCAGGAAAGCCTTCCAGTTTTCTGGCATGCATTCATGGTCGCCAGTGCGAAGATAATAGCCAATGTCGCCGATAACCGCCTTCCCAGCAGGAGGCATTTCACTGATGCCGATGCCATTCATGCCAAACAACTTATAGGCGTCTGAAGCGGCAACGGCGGCAAGGAACTCGCCCTTGGGGTCCGCATAGACGTCATCTGTTGCGCTGGTGACATACGCCAGACGTGGTGCGATGCATGCGATCAATTGATGCTGATCGACAGGAATGTCCGCATCATGGCCAATGAACTGGCGGAACGCGGGCACCGTCCAATGCGGATTCCACAAGTCAACCCATGTAAAATCCTCTCCGTAATAGCGATGCGAAAGTTTTGCTCCACATGTCCCAGAACAGCAGGAGATTGAAAGGGCAATTCGGTCATCGTTAGCACCTGCCCACAACGCGGTCTTCCCCAGACGCGAATGACCATGGACTGCCATCTTGTGCGAATTGATTTCAGGCTGGCACTCCAATGCGTCCAGAGCACGCAAAACACCCCATGCCCAGGCACTGATGGCCGCAGACGGACGCTCATCCGAGTTCCAGACGGATGAGTCAAAATACATCCTGAGAATGCTGTCCTCAAAACCATACGGATGGTCGGGATAGATATCCCAATAACAGATTGTCGCACAGGCGTAACCGCGTTTCAGGCAATCTTCGAAGCAGAAACGGTACGCCTGCGCACCACGCTGGTCAACCTCCATGCGCCCATCGGTGAAGCGCGGCGAATTGAACAGCGTTGGATAGCGTTTGGGCAGATGGAAACGGACGTCTGGATCATTGCTCGCAGCATGATTTCCCTTGAAGTTAAGACCAAAGAAAACGGGAACCTGCCCAGAACGGTTATTCGGGATATACAGAAGGAGGTTCAACGTCCGCGCCATACCATTCTGCGCACAGCGGATGGCGATTTCACGGCGCGTCGCAAGACCGTCAAAGGCATTGTCAGCCTCCGCAACAATGTCGATGTCCATTTCTGCGGGACGCGGCGGAATGGCTCCATACATCAGTTCTGCGAATTGCTTCAACAGACGCGGACGTTCCGTCCGAAGAAACTCTGCGGAAGTTTTTGATTCAATCGGTGGAATCGACCACTGCGGCACAGAAGCCTCGTCCAGGTTCATCTGGTCCGCCAATGCCTGCGTTTCCGCATTAAAGTTTTCAGAAGCAAAACGCTTTTCCATCTGTCTTTCACCTCAATTTCGCAATCATCTATTTCCCAATACTACTGAAGGGAGGCCAAATTGACCTCCCTTCATAAAGCCTCAGGATAGCCCGAGCCAGCTCAACGAATGAAGCATGGGCTTGTCCTGTGCCGCGAACGCAGTTCGCGGCTCTTGCGGCCCACGGCTACTTCAGTTTAAGATACACTGGGCGCCAGATACCCGAGCGACCAATGTGCTTCTCCACGGAAATCTCCATGAAGTTCTCGCCAACCTTCAGTGGCAGTTCCTTTCCAGGCACGCTGAATGGCTTGCGCCACGAATCCGTATCGCCCTTGAAGGGATAAGGGCGATACCAGAACTTCTTGCCGTTCAGGAAGTATTCGCCAGTACCGTCAACAGCGCCGAATTCCATGCTCAGGACTTTTTCCAACTGCTCCGCAGTGACGTTGAACTTCACACGATACCACGCTTTGCCCTTGTACTCGTGGCCATTCGCCTTCTCCCATGCAAGACCAGCCTCCTGGCGCTCCCAATGGTTGTCCACGCCGATGGAGACGTATGGCACGTCGGAATTCTTGTCTGGGGAGAATTTGATTTCCCAACCTAGTTCAATAGGAAGCGCTTTGCCATCAAGAAAAAACATCAGCGGCGTCGGCCATGAATTCTCCTCGCGTTTGCGGAAAAAGCCGATATTGCAATACAACTTGGACTCATTCGCCTTGCGATAGTCGTACAAGTCACGCATGGCTTTAGCCAGTTTCAGCGACTGATGCGACTTGTGGTAGTCATTGAACTCGCGCTGGCACTTCAGGACCATCTTCATGTCGTCATAGCCCAGACGCAGGAACTCGACACGGCGCGCGGCCATTGAGCCCTTGTCCGCCGCGACCGCTGCCTCGGCTTCCTTCAGCGCGGCTTCGCCCTCATCCAAAACATCGGGCGTATAGAACTTGACGCCGACCGTGAAGAAATTCGTATAATAACTTGAACCGACGATATTCGCTTCATCACGTTCGCGTTCAAGGATATCCTGGCCGTTCAACGTCGCCTTGCGCATGATGGCAATGAACTTGCGCAGCGCTGGCTCCGCGAGTCCGAATGCCTTGAAATAATCGTCTTCGAGATTCTTCAGTTCAGCACGGGGGCCTTTCGCCATCTTGGAAGCGATGACATACAGGGTCAAAGCGTTGGTCGAGAAGGAGCCAGTCAGTGAATCAAGGTCGCAGGCGGCGATGCCACGCTGTGACATGAAATCACTCAAATCCGCGAACTCGGGATAATAGAGCAACGGGAAGTTATGACCGTCAAGCGTGCAGTTCGGGCGGAACATCAGGCTGACGCCCGCGTCATACCAGCCCTGCCACGTGTCCTTTGCCATTTTGACGGTGCGGTCGGACCACGGGAACATCAGCGGGGGGCAATAGCGCATCAGGATGCGCTTGTTCAGTTTAACGGTCGGCGGCTCGTAGTAGTTAGCGTAGATAAGGCCGATGATCGTGTGGTTCGGGTTCTTCTTGTCGGCCAGTTTCTGCGTTTCCAGCAGGAAATGCGCATAGCGGTTCGAGAGGCTGCCGAGTTCCTTGTACCAATAACGGTTTCTCGCTTCGAATGCCTTCTTCGCACGTTCGACTCGCCCCTCATCCTTGCTCAAGTCCCACTTGAGGCATTCTGGGCAGACGCACTGGCCAGCGGTATCGTTTTCATTGAGGTTGAGGATGGGGCCGCCGTTCCAGTTGTCAATGATAATCTTCCAGAACTCTGGATTGGTCACGCACATGCTGGAGAAGATGGGAGCACCTCCCCTGGGGCCACGCGTACCATCGAAATTCAACTGGAAGATATTCGGATTCGTCTTGAAGTATTTGGCATAGTAGTTGCCAAAAGCATGGCCATAACCGCCATATCCAGCGGAGAAGGAATTGCGCTGGCGGCGTAGCCAGCGGAACGTCTCGTTGTAATAGCGCTTCTTGTTGGCGATATCGTTCCAGCAACTGTCGTCCGCCTGTGAAAGACGCCATTCGCAGAAGGGGAGATGCGGGATGACATCATACTGCTTTGGCGCAATCGTTAGCGACGCCTTCTTTTCGACGTATGTTCCAATTTCGCCAGGCCAGAGGTAGCGAACGCCAAGTTCGCGCTCCAAGAACTCGCACGTAGCAAAGAACGTTCCCGCTGGAGTCCGCAGATTCTTGAATTCACCGTTTCCGTCATAGCCGACGATGTCAATCGCATTGCTGCCGATAACGACGACGCCGTGGTCCATCTTGGCTGGCGGCGCGACTTTGGCGGCTCTGCCAAGTCGAATCGGAGTCATGCCCTGCGTCGCTGCTGTGACAATCTCAAATTTTGCTCCTGTCGCCTTTTCAAGCATTTCCGCCAAATCCGCGGCGGCTTCCTGCTCAATGGAAAGTGCTTTTTGCGGGATGACGATTTCAGCCGTCACCTTGCCGTTGACAAACAAGTCGGCGGCGCTCGCACTGAACGCCAGTGCCAGAGCGGCCATCATGGTCGAGAGTTTCTTCAGCATGAGATCTTTCCTTTGTTGTTGTGGGTGAATCGAAAATCGACAAAATATGTGGTATGTTCTGTCCCCTATTCTGCATTTTGCAAATTAGGGGACAGAATTATCATCATAAAAAATATGTCCCCTATGCTGCATTTTGCAAAGTAGGTGACAGAAAAGACATGATTGCTATACCTGAATTGAACAAGAACCGTCACAGCGGGTCTTCCGCTATGGTCTTGTCGTAATTGCGCTGGAATGACTCAATGGCGATGTTCCATTCTGCGGGGTTGATGAACGCATCGGTTTCACCTGCAAGCAGTCGTTTGTATTTTCCAGGCGTGTCGTTCTGCCCGACGTGGTTGCCGATGAAAATGTCGCAGTGCTGGTCACGGCATTTGATGAGCGTGTCCTTGAAGCGTCCACGCCAGTCCTCCGCCTCCAGATGATACTCGTGGATATACTTCGACGCAATGGTGTTCATGCCCGCGCCCCCCATGGTCCCCGCGCGCAAGACACGGCCGTCATCGCCGATGGCGTTCCAGAAGAAAGAGAACGCTCCAGGCGTATGCCCTGGCGACGCAAGGCACTCGAAGGTCGTATTGCCGAACGTCAGTCGGTCGCCGTCATTGATGAGCACGTCAGGCGTGAATGGATTGAACTCCATGTTGAGTTCCTTCGCCCAGACAGTCGGCTTGGCACCTGTGACCATGTCATAATCTTCCGCGCCAATGTAGGTCTTTGCCGTCGGGACGAGATTAAGCAGTGCTGTGGTCGCGCCTGAATGGTCGATATGGCCGTGCGAATGGACAATCCAACGGATGTCCTGCGGGTCAAAGCCGAGTTGCCGCATATTTTCAAGCACGAGGTAGAGGGATTCCTGATAACCTGAATCAAGTATCAAGAGGCCGTCGCCTGTATCGATCAAATGCGTCGAAGCGGGGCGTGTCCCGATGAAATACAGATTGCCGAAGATTTTGAAAGGGGCCATGCGGCCTTCCCACGGTTTCCAGAGCATTGTTTGTCTCCCTTTTGTTGTTCAGTTACACTGTCCTAAGCGCCTTTGCTTTCTGCTTCGCGAATCAGGCAGTCCTGCATGTCTTTGCCAAGGTCGACAAAGCGCACACTCCATCCGCACAGGCGAATTTGCAGATTGCCGTATTTTTCAGGCTCTTTCTGCGCTGCTTTCAATTCCTCAACGGACAAGACGTTGAAGTGCATGAATGCCCCGCCGCTCTGGCGAAACACCATGAACAGGTTCATCATAAACTGCAATCCTTCTTCGCCTCGAGCGTTGGACGAAGTGAGCATCATGTCCAGTACGGAACCGTCTGCAAACCTTGAATAGTCCAATCCGACGGCACTTCGGATAAGCCCCGAGGCACCGTCTGTATCGCATCCGATGGTGCTTCCAGTGTTTTTGGAAAGCGTATCTCCCGCATGACGTCCGTCAGGAGTGGCTGCCGTCATCTTGCCATAACTCAAGCATTTGTCGATGGACCAGAGGCCCATCTGGAAATGTCCCCCTTTGCCGTTTGGATGTTTTTCAATGATGTCTGCCGCCGTATTTGCCACGGTTTGCGCGAGGGCATCTGCCTCTGCGTTATTTGTTCCCCATTTGGGCGCGCGTTTGAAGGCATCCAAACGCAGGGATTCCCTTCCAGCCCAATTCTCCTTTAGTACATGACAGAGTTCCTGGAATGTAACCAATTTCTTCTTGAAGATAAGATAATCGACGGCGGCGAGCGAGTCTACGACTGTTCCGATGCCCGCGCACATGATACCACTGGAACGGTACTTTGTCCCCGAATCCGTTGCATCCAGCCCGCGCTCCATGCATTCTTCCATAGTGCCAGAAATGGTTGTCGCAGGATTGATGAGGCTCCATTGACGTTCCAATATGTTGATGCGACCCATCATTGTTTTCAGGGCATTGCCTAAAATGCTCAAATATCGTTCAACTACGTCATTGAAGTCCTTTGGTTCGAATGACGGTTCCATAAGGCGTTCAATGCCTTTTGCCATGTTCATGGTGCCAGTCATGGAACAACACAATTCCTTGCCCATGACGGCTGGCTCATAGCAGCCAATGGGAACGAAATTGGCCAGGTCTTCCTCTGATTTCCCATTGCGCAACATTGACTTGCGGACGATGTCCTCGTTGCAGAACAGGATGGCATTCTTGCCTTCGCGGATGCAGTTGAACGCAAGTTCAAGAATATCCTGTGGCGTTTTGTCGTTGACCCGTATGGAAAATTTGGGATCCACCTTCGATAGCCGCCTGAAGGCGTTCAGCGATAGTCTTGTCAATTCATTGCAACCATCAATCCTGCCGTCTGGCAGGAGACCGCCGAAGCAGTAGTGCACACCCACGAATGTACCCCGCGATTGGGCATGGCAATGCGAAAAATAGATGCATAACAAGTCCTCTGCGCTTTGCCGAGTCAAAATGCCCTCCGCAATGTCATGCTCGTAGAACCGCAGGAACTGCCTGTCGAAGATGCCCATGGAGCGCACGAGTTCGCCCTCCATTTCCTGCATTTCACGGTAGGCCCATGAGAGTTCCAATGCCTGTTGCAATGTTTCTGGAGCATGTTCTGTCAAAAACATGACCATGTCCGAGATGTCATTTCTCCCTGCGGCTTTTGCCGCATCCGCCAACCGTGTCAATAAGGTTTTCAACGCCTTGAATGTGATGACAACCGCTTGGTAGAACGGCAAAGGATTCGCCTGATAGTGCTCTTCTGCGCGCTGAATGAGGCCTGGAACGCCTAGAGAGAGAATAGCGTCCCAATCAGGTGACGTATGGCTAAGGTCAACTTTGCTGTCGTAGAAGCCGCTGGAATTTTCCGCGCATTTCCGTTGCCATTCCTCAGGTCCAAGGGCCTTTTCAGAAAGGATTCCATTGCGTTCGTATGAGATGATGGTCATTTCCCTGTTTCTCTCGCAGACGACAGCGAAAGAGTCAGATGAATCGTATGCCACGCGAATGTTTTCCAAGGCAAATTCCAGCATCCTGGCCTTTGTGACCTGATATGGTGCCCCAGACAATTCGCCCCGACTGTAAATGCGCCGTATTTCAAGAGCGACTTGCTCCATGGGCAGACCTGAATGCCATTGTGGATTTAGGTATTGTCCGTCAAGGCGCTCCCTGTTGTCTTCAAAGTTCACTGTCTGCGTTTTCATGAGTTACAGTTTCACTTGTTATGTGTTTAAAGTTGTTAAAGCCCATCATAGCCTGATGACGTCCGTGCCACAGCATGGGGCATCAAAACGGCAGTCGTGGAAAGTCATCTCATGCGTGTTCTTCATGCAAAGAGCGGATTTCCAGCCTTTGACTTCGTTCTCCCAAGCCACGCGGACATTGCGGAACATGACATCTCGTACATTCTCGAAATACATTCCGTATTCGTAGTATCTCGCCCATCCGCGCAGGATGTCCTTTTGCTCAATTGCGAACACGTCTGCGGGGCCGTCGTGAATCTGGAATGTGCAGTCCGTCATTGAGACATCGTGGATATTCATGTCCTCGTTGGCAATGGAAACCATCATAGGCAGCCAGCCTCGGGCGCGGATGTTGTTGTAGGAAATGCCTCTAATTTGATGCTGCGACGACGGCTGGATGACCGTCGGAGGCGTCGTTGCCGTCAAATAAAAAGGCATTTGGCAATCAATGGTCAGATTGCTCAACGTGATGTTCTCGACCTGGCAGCCGCGAGCGCCATCGGGGAACAACTTCGTCTCGTAGGATTGATGGATGCCGATGCCTCGCAAACCGCCCTTGATGGTCAGATTGCTGGCTGAACAGTTGCGAATAGTCCCCGAGCCGACACCGTAGCGGATGCCGCTGTGCCCAAGCATCACGCAGTTTGAAATCGCGATGTTCTCGCAGACATCATCGTGCTTTTTCAGATGCTTTCCCACGCTTGCACGGACAGTGACGCCATCATCCGATGAACGCACGATAGAGTCGGAAACCGTCACATTGTGGCAGCAGTCAATGGCGATGCCATCGCCGTTCCAAGACTGCCACGGCATATTGCTGATGTCTAGCCCGCGCACGCGGACGTCATCGCAGCCCATGAACATCAGTGACCAATATGGCGAGTTGAGCAAAATCACGTCGCTGACGGAGACGTTCTTGCATTCGCAGAAAAGAATCATCTGCGATGGCCGCCAGCCTGTGAAATACGTCCTTGAGCCGTACGGGTACGTCAGCGGGTCAAAAAACGCCTCGCGGTTGCCCCAGATACGACCATTGCCACCGATGAAGACATTTTCGCACTCCAGCGCGACAATCAGATGCGCGCCCGAAGCCTGTTCCTCATCGCATTTCCAGTTCTGCGGAAACGAATCATACGAATTATAGTCAGCAGGGTCTGGCGATCCCATGAGAACCGCGTCTGACGCCAGGTGGAGCCCGCCGTTGGAACGCAGATACAGCGTCCCCGTTCGATACGTTCCACCTGGAACATACACTGCACCGCCCGAATCCAAAGCACGCTGAATGGCGGCAGTGTCATTCGTGACGCCGTCGCCGACAGCGCCGAAATCCCTGATGTTTTTGTAAAAAACGTCCATCGCCTATCCTGTCAGAGTCTGATGACATCCAAGCCATTGCGCGGAGCGTCAAAACGGCAGTCGCGGAAGGTCAGTTCATGCGTGTTCTTCATGCACAGCGCTGACCTCCATTCTGGCCGTTCGTTCTCCCATGTCAGACGCACGTTCTGGAACTGGAAGTCGCGGATGTTCTCCATATACATCCCATACTCGAAATACTGCCCCCATGAGGCTCGCTGCTCCTTTGGCAACGCATAGACCTCCTCGTCACCGTCATGCATCTGGAATGCACAATTCGACATCTGTACGTCATGGATGTTCATGTCCTCGTTGGCAATCATTTCAATGGACCAGTAGCCGCGTGCGCGGATATTGTTGTACGACAGCCCGTGGATCTGGTGCTGAGACTCATGCTGGATGACATTCGGCGGCGTCGTCGCCGTGATGTATAGCGGCATTCGCGCGTCGATGGACATGTTGTCGAACGTCAGCCCTTCCACCTGGCAGCCAGCCGCAGCCTTCGGGAATATCTTCGTCTCGTAGGACTGATGAACGCCGATACCGAAAAGCGTGCCCTTCATTGTCAGATTACTGGCGGAACAGTTGCGGATGAGCCCCGTGCCGACGCCGTAGCGGACGCCGCAGTGCCCGTCCAGCATCACGCAGTTGGAAATCGCGATATTCTCGCAGACATTGTCATGATGGACAAGGCGGTTCGCGCCTGCGGCACGGACAGTGACGCAGTCGTCGGCAGCGCGGACGATGCAGTCGGAGACCGTCACGTTGCGGCAGCAGTCAATGTCGATGCCGTCGCCGTTCCAACTGGTCAGCGGTGTATTGCTGATGTTGAGCCCCTTGATGCGCGCATTGTCGCAGCCATACAGGAACAACGACCAGTATGGTGAATTGAGCAGCGTCACATCGGATATCGAGATGTTCTTGCTTTCGCAGAAGAACAGCATTTGCGAAGGACGCCAGCCTGTGAAATCATTGCGGGAGTGCGTGACCGTCGTGTCGAAGAACGCCTCACGATTACCCCAGATACGCCCATGACCGCCGATAAACACATTCTCAACCTCCAAGGCGACAATCAAATGCGCACCCGAGGCCTTCTCCGCAATGCTCTTCCAGTTCTGCGGACAGAAGTCCCAAGCATTGTAATCCGCAGGATCAGGCGAGCCGACGAGCATCGCGTCGGGAGCCAGTTCCAGCCCGCCATTGGAACGAAGATAC
>JAGCTA010000357.1 GCA_017963875.1 Victivallales bacterium
CCTGGATGAAGCCGCGACGCTTGAGGCGGGGGTGGCGGGCGGGAACCAGCGTCTCGTTCGGGAGGTTCGGAGCGCAGATTGGCATCCGTCGGGCGGCATCGAAGCGGTCGCGACCTGGTTCGAAGAAGGTGTAGCCGCCAAAACGCTCCGCGCACTCATATACGCCGTAGAGCGTCTCCAGCGGCGTCGGTGCGGCGATCACCAGCCGTCCGGCAACTCGCCGCACCTCGAAGGAGGGAAGGGCGGTTTCCTGGATAAATTCGGCGTCGAGTTGGTACTTTTCCGCCTCGTCGTGCGCGAGTTGCAACGTGGAATTCATGGGGAGATTTCTTTGGGGAATTATACCGTTAACTAGCAGTCATGATTCCCTGCCAGCAGTCTTGGTCATTGGGGATTTGCCCACGAAACACACGAAACATACGAAAACCCTCTCTGGCAGGCAGTTTTTCGTGCATTTCGTGTGTTTCGTGGGAAAAATTTCAAGCCAAGTTAACGATATAAATCCTATTTCTTTAGGTGAGTCGGGGTGGCATTCAGCAGGTTTGCCGTGTTACATAACGGAATATAATGGGGATTGTATTGTTTACTTTGAGAAACTCATAGAATCCGTTCAGAACAATGGGAATTGCTTCATAGGGACGGGAGGGACGCGCTCCCGCGCACCCTTCGCAAGCAAGGGGAAGTGAAACTTTATTCCAGGTAGGGCGCGCAGGAGCGCGTCCCTCCCTTTTTGCAGCCGGGATTTGTTCCTCCGCCCATCGGTCTAATTCCCCTAACTTAACTATATAATTCCCTTTCGTTGGCATGCTGAGGCATTTCTGAGTTATTCCGCGCATGTGCAAACAACGGCAGAACTTCGGTCATCGGCCAGAGCGAGACCTACCCCACCGATGCAGCCCTGAAGAAGGGCATCGCATCCGTGCAGAAAAACGCTGCAGATGCCAAGATTATCGAGGCGTAGTGAATCCAGCCATGCCTATACATACCCGGTTCCGCGTGAATCGGGGGATAATTTTGTTGACATTTATTGAGCGACGGCTATTTCGGCAATAGCCGTTCACCTCCTGTAGTATATGCATTATATTAGGCTCTATTCCCCGTAAGGATACCTAGTTGAATTTTTGGCTTAAGGCTTAAAGCTTAAAGCGTATAGGGAACATCATGTTCTCCACGAGGGTACCTAATGGCCGGGCTTTTCGGCTGCGAAGCAGCCCGCGCACGCAGTGCGCGACTATGCATAACCGCTTGCAAGCGATCAGAATGGTCGTGCAAGCTGGTGGGTATCCCGTCACCCAATGCTGCGCCCGTAAGGGCGCGATGACGCCTTGCCTCCAAACCATTCAACATGTCCCGATTAGGTGCCCTAGTGGAGAACGCAAAGGCAATGCCGAAGATGCGCGTTACTACAACGAATTGATGACCAATTGGCACGCCATTGTCGCCGCAAGCATGGATTACAGCAAGAGCAAATCCAAGCAGCTGGAACTGCTCTAAGGAAGGCTGAAGATGATTCAAGAACTAAAATTGACAAATTTCACGACCTTCGCGAAGGCACACTTCAAGTTCGGGTCGAATCTGAACATCATTGTCGGCAACAATGGTTCCGGGAAAACGCATCTTCTGAAGGCGATCTATGCCATGAGCAAATTCATGCGTGAATTGCAGAAGAAGGACGGGAATCAATTTGAGAATCGCTGCCTTGTCGAGGCATCTCAGGAAAAGCTGAAATCCTTTTTTTCCGTGTTCAATGTGGCGGACTTCGGAGATCTGCTGAATTGGGATGCGGTTCCCCATGACAAGAAAATCACCGGCTCCGTTGCCGAACTGAGCAATCCGTCGAGCCTGAAAAAACTCTTTCTTGGCAAGATGGAAGCATCCATTGACATGCGAACCGCGTTGGGGGACGAGGCCTACGACTACCAGGCCCGTTTTTCCATGGAAGAGGCGTGCTTTTCCAGCAAGAGGGCTAAAAACAAAGGAATGTTCCCGTTGCAGGCCTTGCCGAAATGCATCTTTTTCCCATGCCGTGAGTTGCTGACCATCTTCCCGCACTATCTGGCCTTGCGGCAAGAGTTCATTTTGCCGTATGATTCCACATACGACGACACAATCGGGAAACTCGGCATGCCACAGCGGAATGGATTATCTATGATGTTGAAATCCATTATCTCCTCGCTGGAAAGTTCCATCAACGGCAAGATTATCTTGAAGAATGAACGCTTTTACTATCATGGGAAGGACATGCCTGCCGGACTCAACTGGGAAATCGACATGATTGCCGAGGGCTGGCGGAAGATTGGCATGCTCCTCCAGCTCATCCTGGGCGGCAGCCTGCGCGAAGGGACGGCCCTGCTGTGGGACGAACCGGAAGCCAATCTCAATCCCCAGTTGATTCAGTTGATTGCCAAAATCATTGTGGAGTTGTCAAAACTGGACATCCAGATCTTTATCACAACCCATAGCCTCTTTTTGCTGAATGAACTGGAAATCGTTCTCGCACAGCAGAAAATCAAAGAAGGCGTGCGGTTCTTCGATTTGCGAAAGGGGAAAGCCCCGCAGCAAGGTGATGCCTTCTCTGCGTTGAAAAATACGCTTCTGCTGGACGAGGCGCTGATGCAGTCCGACCGCTATATGGCCGAGGAGGTCTGACATGCCCGGTTCGTTCCGCGAAAATCCATTCATCGAGAAGAAACTGCGGTTTGACTTCGGCACTTCGCCCGGCGCCACCCGCTACGAGCAATGGCCGTCGCATATCGGGAAGTGGCAGAATGACGGCAAGACGGCGGTGGATTTCATCTATCCCGACGAAGCCAGCCAAAAACTCTTCTTCACGGAGATTAAGGACTACACCACCATCACCAGAATCGGACGTGCCGGGCAGGGAACCTATAGCGAGGAACTGGCGCAGATGGTTGCCCAGAAAGCCACGGATTCCATTGCCGGTTTTGGACTGGCCTCAGAATCCGAAGATGAAGACGAACGCTCTTTCCATGCTTTCTGCAAAGACTATTCCTTTCGTGTGGTCTTTCACTGGGAGTTCAAGCACAGCGTCAAGCAGCCATACCGGAGATTGCAGATGATGCAGATGAAAGGCAAGCTACGCGAACTAGTGCATGGCGTCTGCACGCATGTCGCCGTGGAAAATATCAGGGACTACCCATCGGCATATTGGACTGTCCGCAGAATTGGCAGAACTGCGCAATGAAAAACAAAATCCGGCAAATCATGCCTGTCGATTAAGGGGATGGCAAACTCGGTCTGTCGGCAGACGACTTCAAGCCTCTCGCCGCTGAGGAATATATTCCAGATTGACCAAATCAGTCTTCACGATCCGATGGCATGGCACGGTGTCCGGCACAATGCCCTCCACGAGGTCCAGCAGCAGGTCGGCCGCCGCAATGGAGGCGGTGTATAATTCACCAAGTTGCTTGTGAAGATTGGTGATAGACATAGTCCAAAACAAATGATTTTAAGAGCAGGGAATGGTCCGCATGTGAGACCATTCCCAAACCGTCCGTGCAATGGAATACAAGCTTTATGCGGCTTGAGGCGCGATGACATCATGGAACATCTTGACGATGTTCATCAGAGCATTTGTTTTCTCTTTGAAACTGTCTGGATTGAAGGTCGTCTTGAATGGATCCCTGTTCAACAAATCCATGGGGACAATGTCGCCGTTTTGGCGGACAAAATTCACGATTTCCTTGATAAATTCCTGCTGGATGGAATTGAATTGATAATCATGCTCCCAATCGGCAAGTTTTTCGTTGATGGTTCGATTGTCCAATCCGACCAATTGGCGAATAAACGCAGCAGGCTGCATCCCGCTGGCATACTTGATATAGTCATCCTGCGTTCCAAGACGATTCAAGATTTCTTCAATATGCTTGAGCTCCAATACGGAAATCGGCTGCAGTGTCTTGATCTTCTCGATTGTCGGATCATCTGCATTCTGAAGCAGATAGTCCAAAACTTTCTGCTTGTAGTTGCGGAAATCGGGGGAACTGGCACATGGCCACCTTTTTTCTCAATGACAGTATCCTAGATTTCTTTCGCCGCTCCGCGGCTGTTTTTTGTGACTGCTTGCGATTTTCCAGTAAGAAATCCGTATGAGACCCGAGCGGCAGGGGGACAGGCATGATGCAAGGCCTTCACTCCGGTTTCGGAGTGCCGAAGACTGCGTCTGCCACCGAGAGGTAGTGCTCCCAATCCTCCTGTTGTAAGGCGTGGCGGCCAGTGCG
>JAGCTA010000358.1 GCA_017963875.1 Victivallales bacterium
ACACCGTGGATGGCGGCACTGCCCGTGTCGCCGCTGGTCGCGCCGAGGATGTTGAGTTTTCCGCCAGTTTGCTTCAGGATATACTCAAACATATTGCCGAGAAATTGAAGGGCGATGTCCTTGAACGCCAGCGTCGGTCCGTGGAATAATTCCGTGATGAATACATCGCCGACACGACGCACGGGGACGACTTCCTTTGCAGTGAATGTGCTGTAACTGCGGTTGACAAGCACTTTCAGGTCATCGGCGGGGACGGCGTCGCCAATGAATGGCGACATGACCTCGTAGGCCAGTTCTGGGTAGGAGAGTGCTTTCCATCTTTTCAACGTGTCTGAGTCGATGTGGGGTATTTCGGCTGGGAGGAGCAGGCCGCCATCATCGGCGAGGCCCATCATGACGGCGTCCTTGAAATTAAGCCCTGAAACGTTTCCACGGGTGCTGATGTATTTGCTGCTGCTCATGGTGAGATATTACCTTTTGAGTATTATTCTAGTGGTTAGTTTTTTGTATAATATACTGTATCAAGGAGGATTATGCCAGAAGACGAAACGGAAGTAGCGGCGTTGTTTCGCAAATACTCCTCGAAAAAAGCATCACGGTAGCTACCATAATAAGCATCACGGGATCTATGAGACCAATAGGGCGCGCAGACACCTCGGAGTATTTCCTCTGTCCCATCCGTCTCAAGTGTCCCATTTGTCCTATTGAAGTTAGGAATATTAACAACTCCGTATCTACTCTCGTGTCTCGTTCGGCGGTGGGATGGAGCACCATAACTGCCAGTCGCCAGGGAGCTTAGCTAAAAGGAAGAGATAGGGTGCGCCATTTGCATGGATTTCTGTCAATGGAGAATCGGATTCGTAGAAACGACCGTCATCTGGGGGCACGAGCAGATTCAACTGTTCATACTTGGCCAATGCGACGAATTCTTCAGGGGAGAATTGCTCCATCGGACGGAAACGCGTCTGCTCTTCATCGGGATAGACGACATTGACAAGGCGTTTGCCGACGATGACGATGCGCGAGCCGCTCCAATGGCTGTCTGCAAGGTCGGCAAGCCGCTCGCGGGATGGAGCGTCCTGATAGTCGAAAATATCGGGTGGCGGAGGAGCATGTTGCACGATGGTCTGAGGAGTCGCACGCTCGAAAGTAGCAACTTCGGGGAAAGTACAGCCAGTGATGATGATACCTATGAGGCAAGCAATGGCGGCTGCGACGATGCCGATGGCCTGTGGTGTTTTCCAAAAAGCGACGGACTGCCATTTCTGGAATGCATCAATTATGTCTAACTTTATGATGATCAAGAGAATGAAAAAGCCAATCGAAACGATGAGTGCAGGACCAAGCCCTGCTTGTGACAGGCCGAGAAACATTGAAAGCGAAGAGACGAACAGACATGCGACTAGTATCATCATCCATGAAAACAGCGTGGGCGAAATCATCCGAATTCTCACTACCTGATCAGAAAGTGCTGGTTTAAAGTCATTCCAGCGAATATCTGAATGCGCGAACATCAGGAAGATAAACGCTAGGAAAAAAGAGATGAAGATACATGGGTTGACGGGACAGACGAACTCGTGGCTTTCCAATTTCTGGAAGGCGACGAAGGTTTCTGTGAAAATGTTGTCGTCATTGGTCGAATACCAGGGAAGCCAGAGGAGTAGTGCGTAAATGATGGGCATCAGCAGGATGCAGGCTGTTCCCTTGGGAGCATGGAGCTCATGCAGATGCTTGAGGAGAATCGCCATGATGAGAATCGCTGAGCACAGCATGATGGGACCGCAGAAGACAAGAAGGGCGAGGTCACAGGCGACGGCTAGGACGGCTGTCAGCGGAAGATCGTCGGAAGAGTTGTTGTGTTCTTTTTTTGCTCTGTTCCCCAAGAGGGTAGGTTCGACCTCCTTGATGACGGAATCCTTTTGGGGCTGCTTCCCGTCATGTTTCGCTTCGTTCAATTGGTGGTTACTGATATTTGACCCCTTCAGTGTCTTTGTACAATCTTCTTGAGATGTGCTGTTTCCGCTCCTCATAAAAAACAATGCGTCATTTTTAAGGAGTGTCAGCAACGCGTGGGTCAGCGGGATGGCGGATATCCAATTGCAGTCGTCGAGCATAAGGAAATTGCCTAGTAGCGGAACGGCAGGCAGACAGAGAAGCACAAGTATCGAAATGGCAAACGTGGGCAATGGCAACGTCTTAGGGAGCGCACGGGCGATCATGATGAATAGTGTTGCCTGTGACAGTGCGCAGAGCATGGCTACTGGGCTTAATGACGTCAAGACAAGCAGATTTTTGAAAAACAGCAGTGCGAGCGTCGGTATGAGTGGCACATCTGGAATTTTGACCAGTGCCATGAGCCCCCATTTATTGCCGTCCGTGATTGACTGGATGATGGCATCGTGTATGGGCATGGTTTCACCAGGGACTGACGGCAGGCAGTAGCGGAGCAGGGCGACGAATGCGAAGAGCGTCGGCCAAAGCCAGATTGTATATGGTGACAGAGGTGTTTTTTTCATTTATCCAAAGCGGCTGATGGAGGCACTGAAGGATGCTGCTGGTCGGCGAAGTGTTTGGTCTTTTCCCAATGGTGCGGTTTTGTGATGAGTTGCAGGAAGCCTTTCCAGGCTGCAACGGACATGAGCATCCAATAGAACGGCATGAGAACGCAGTATTTGGCGACATGGCCGACGCCGCGTCTCACGCAGGCGACCGCCGATGTATAGACGAAGATGAAGTTCCCGATGAACAGGCAGAATGCACTCATGGCATAGACGGTTGGGGGGAAGAACTGGTCGATGACTGTCGGACGGGCGACAAGCCACAGAAGCGTCATGAACCAATAGAATGGATTGATGAGTTGAGCCAGGCAGGAGCCGCCGATGAGCAGGTGGAACTGAATGCTGTTCCAGAAGCCAAGAGCCCGATGAATTCCCGCGAAATCGCGGCAATGCACAAGATATGTCTGGATGTAACCTTTGACCCAGCGTGAGCGTTGGCGGATCCAGAAGCCGACTTGGGGACATGCCTGTTCCCAAGTGGTGGATTCAAGCACACGTGTGCGCCAGCCGTTGCGGAAAAGCCGCAGCCCCAGGTCGCAGTCTTCCGTGACGTTGAATTCGTCCCAGCCCCGTAGTTGCCGCAGGATATCCAACCTGAAATGGTTTGACGTTCCGCCGAGCGGGATGGGGGCCTGCAGGGCATCCAAGCCTGGGAGACAAAGGCCAAACCATGTGGCATAATCCGCTGTGAAGCATTTCGTCAGAAGATTCCAGTCTGTGTTGTAGTATCCGAGTTTAGCCTGGACGCATGCGACATTGTTTGGTGACTTAGCGAATGCCCAGGCCGCTTTTTTCAGTTGGTCAGGTTCAGGTTTATCCTCGGCATCGTAAATGACCAGCAAATCCGCCTCGCCTGTCTGTATGCCGACGTTGCATGCCTTCGGTTTGGTTCGTGGCTGCGATTTTGGAATTGGCACGATAAGGAATGGCGGCTGAAGGTTCATGGCACGGGCGCAGTCCATTGTTTCGTCATCGTCTTCTTCAATCAGCAGACGGATTTCAAGACGGTCTTTCGGGTAGTCGAGATTAGAGAGTCCCTGGATAAGGCCAGGCAGGACGTCCTTTTCATGGAACATTGGCAAGATGACCATGTATTTGGGCCATTGTTTCCCGTTCGGCGGCGTCGCGAGTTCCTCTGGGGAAATGATCATTTCCCGTTGCCTGGCAAGCGCAAGATGGATGATAATCATGCGGTAGAGCGTTGACAGGAGGTAGAATACTGTAAGGATGATATTGATGACAAGAATTTCAGTTGTCCAGTCGATGAACGCGCCAAGAATCAGAAGTGCGGCGATGATGCCAATGGCGATTTTCTGCCAGCGGCAGAGGACGAGTGTCGCCTGCGGAAATCCGCGCGGTGAAAGCGGCTGGCTTAAATCATGGGTTGTAAAATCGTATGGAGGCTTCATTATGGTTCGTCAAGGTGTTGGAAAAGCCAGTGACGGGCGGTGTTGTTTATTGTATTGAGGCGGATACCGTCAACGGTGTCCCATCCGTCAGTTGATATTCCATCGAGTATGGCTCGCGTATGGAGGTCCAGACAGTCGGTGTTTGTCGCCATGGCCAATGACTTGAGTTTCAGGGCAGCCGTTTTGGCATTGGCGAAAAGTGGATTGCCAGGTATGTCGGGGATTGTGACGAGCACGGGACGGATGCCGTGCGCTTTGCAGGCGGAACTAACATACGAAATGGTTTCTATCTGGCTTAATGACGTTTCTGGTGAGGCGATTACATACGCATTGGAAGGTCTGGCTTCCAGTAACTTATGGAGGTTTGCCGCCATGGCGAGCGTCTGGCGTGTGCCAGAGGGGACGGTGGCTGATATGTGATGGAATTTCTTTGGGAAAAAGTCTGCCTGTGGGGCGATTCTGCTGAGAAGCCCGTCGTCGAATATGGCGGCAGGCTGTGTGACGGGTGTGGGTGAGGACTGAATATCATGGATGCCAGATAGCAATGTCGCAGGGGTGAGCATGGCCTTGAGGTACAACTGCTCTCCTTGTGCGGTGAGAGGCGTGTCCGCAAGCGAGGGCGCGAGAAAGGCGATGGAGGATTTCTGGCAGACGGGATGCGAATTGATGAACAATTCAAGATTGTATTCTCTAATGCTTTCTGGCAACGGGAGTTGGATTTGCTGAATGGGCTTGTTTGGGGACATCGGGACAACAACCGTTTGGCTGTCACCTTTATCAACGACAGGCGTGCAATGGAGTTCCAGAAGATTGCGCAGTGATTCAGGCAGAAGACGCGGAATGTCTAGGCGGATTGTCATAGGAAGTGGCTTTGCAACATCATGGATTGGAGGTGTTTGCGCGGTCAAATGAATTGTTAATCCAGTGGATGGTTTCCATGCGGCGTTGCCGTGGAATGTCGCCGTCTTTCCATCTGTCAGTTTGAAGCGGATGGATGGAGTCGTTGGTCCTTCGCCTGTAAATTCTGAACCTTCTGTGTGAAAGGCGTTTCCTTTGGTGTCAAGAAAAACAGCGAAGGCCCCTTTGCTGACTTCGAAACCATACAGATTCAATGGATGCTCAGGCAGGAGAAAGGAATAACTGTCTTTCAATGTCAAGGTCGCACGATTGGAAATAGGTGGTTCCCCTGCGAAGTCGATGCCTATGGTTCGGGGTAATGTTGCAGGGAGGAATTCAGTTAATGGTTTTCCATTGCATGTGATGACAGGCTTCGGGTAGGGTTCTTCGACAGATTGGACGGCCAGTAATTGGATGACATGCAGTCCTGCGGGAAGGGCAACCGACTGGGGCAGGGGGGCCCCTTCCACTGTCCAGTTGGCGACAGGAAGGCCGTCAAGGAGAATAGTCCATGCGACTTGTGTCTGGTCTGCGGAAAACGTGGCGTTGCATGGTTCTGTTACGGCGATGGAGGCCGTGGCGCAGGAAAACGCCCTCAAGAATGAATGGCCTTTTTCTGGCGGTGGGACAGTTGCCCATGCGGGATGTTTGCCAAAGTCACCGAAGGCGTGAAATGATAAATGCGAAAAGGATGGGGGATGAGGTTTGCGAAGCGATCTGGGATAGGGGATGAGATAAAGGTTTGCAAGCATCCGCAGCATTTCCTGGGCGGTATGCGCACGCGTCGTCAACTCTCGTGTGGTCCGAAGCATCATAATCGGGGAACCTTTGTACGGCAGGGCATCCATGGGTTTGGACAGGAGGTAGATATATGCTTCTCCTGTGTTTTTTGCCGCCTTGGCGGCGTTGACTGCGGCAGCCAGGCATTTTCCCCCGATGATTACTGGCGATGCGGGCAGCCTTGTGCCATCCGAACAAACCGCGAAAACATCCGCCGTTTCTTTGGAATATTCTTCAGGGACAGGCACAAGCAAATTTGTGGCGTGATTCGCATTTACGCTGAAAAAAATGCGAATCTTCGCCTGGGGCTGATGCCATCCATCGGCGATTGCCAGAAGGGTCATGCCCAGGAAGATTGCAAAAAGATGTTTCATTATTCGGCAAATGGATTAAATTATAATGATGAATGTCATTTTATATAACGAACACGCATAACATAAGGTTTGGTTAAAATGTTTCAATTCACGATTGTCTTAAGTATTGTTTTTTTGATGGTATTTTGCCCTGGATGCGGAAAAAAGGAGGAATCCAAGACCGTTTTGCGCTTATGGCACATCATGAATTATAGTGGCCCCCGAGAAGTCTTGGAGGATGCCGTGGCGCGTTTTGAAAGCAGGCATCCAGGAGTCAAGGTGGAGGTTGAGACGTTCAGCAATGATGATTACAAGACAAAACTCGCGCTTGAAATGGCGAGCGGAAATGAGCCAGATGTCTTTTTCAACTGGGGCGCAGGAGGGCAGACGGGACAGTATATCGCACAGAATCGCATCGCGGATTTGACGGCGTTTGCGGATGGACACCAGTGGAACAGCCGTTTCATTGATGCCGCCATGAACCTGTGCCGCAAAGACGACAAGTTGTATTGCGCCCCTTTGGATATGTCTGTCGTCGTGCTATGGTGCAATGGAGCCTTGTTCGAGAAAAACGGCTTGACGCCGCCAAAAACATGGAGTGAATTCATCGATGTTTGCAAGACCTTGAAATCAAAAGACATAACACCATTGTCACTAGGAAATTACGATGCATGGCCAGGCGCATTCTATTTCTGTTATCTTGCAAACCGTCTTGGAGGCACGCAATTGTTCGTGGATGCGGCGGCGAAAGCAAATGGCGCGACTTTTGCGAATGAGGAGTTTGTGAAGGCGGGTGAGGGTGTCCAGGCACTTGTCAATGCAGGCGTCTTCAATAAGGATTTTGCGGAACGCAAGGAGGATGAGGCGCGGAAGATGTTTGTTCGAGGGCGTTCTGCGATGTATTTGGGGGGCAGTTGGCTTGTTGGGCAGATTGTCGGTGACCCTGCCAATGAAGAGTTTCTAAAGACGTTGGTACCCATTGCTTTCCCTGCTCTTCCAAATGGCAAGGGAGACGCCAGAACCATGTTGGGCGGCGTCAACTGCGGATTCTCCGTGTCGGCAAAATGTGCGAATCAGCCTTTGGCAATGGAATTGATCGACGAATTAACTGGTGCGGAGACTGCCAAGGCATGGTGCGCCATTGGACGTATTCCCGCAAGCCAGGCAATGCCCGAATGGACGGCGAAATTCCCCGCCCCGACAAAGCAAGTCTATGAATTGCTGAAGGATGCGACTGGCATCCAGCCCTATTATGACCAATATCTTCAGGCGGAGGTCACGGTAGAACACAAGAATACGACGAGAGATTTGTTCAACGCTAGAATCACGCCTGAAGAAGCCGCAAAGAAAATGGCCGCGAAATGACCTTTATATTCATAGAATCATAAAAGAGAAGACCGATGAGCAGAAGTTTCAACACGACTGGCCCATGCATTCCTGGGTTGCACTATATGCTGCCGCCTCTGGAACGCATCCCTGCCGCGCTTCCACTGGCCGAAGGGGGAAAGTATTTCGTTCTTCACGCACCAAGGCAAAGTGGCAAAACCACGAGTCTTCGCGCATTGCGAGACGAACTTAACCAACGCGGAAATTGCCATGCAGTGTACTCTTCGCTGTTACACGAACAGATGCTTTGTTACGCGAACAGGTGCTTTGTGGCGACGACTGGGTCGAAGGTGTAACTGAGTCCGAGGCGTCGCAGGCCAGCCTCGTCTCCTGGGGTTGGAATGTGGGAGAGATGCGCGTCGCAACGTTGTAGTAAATTGATGCAATCAAGGGCGCGTTTCGCATAGATGTCTCGGTTGGCGGAGACAACGAGTGTTATCAGCGTTTCACTTAAATCCAGTCCTGCCTGTCCTCGTTTGAATGCCGCGACGGATTCAAGGATGTCGGGGAGGAGGAGATGCTGGCTTTCTGGTACACCAGACAGTTTTTTGACGGCATTGAGAATCATGCTTGAGGACGAGTGCATCAGCGGGGAGTTCTTGCCCGTGACTATGGTGCCGTCTGGCAGGCGGAGCGCCGCGCCGCAGTATATCCCTTCGTTGCCGCGCTTCTGTATCCTGCATTGTTCCGCCGCTTCATGTGCGGCAACAACGACATCCCGCGAGGTGGGGTCAACACCCGCCTTGGAACAGATTTCGCCAATGCGGTCCATCATCTGCTGGTCACCGTGGCCTAAGGCAGTATCCGCCTGGCAACGGTAGTAGCGCCGTGCGATTTCTGTTAGGGACGCCTGTCGGACGGCTTCATCGTCAATGATTCCGCTTGCGATGCAGTTGACACCCATGTCAGTCGGGGACATGTATTCGCATGGCTTGCCTGTGATGCGCATCAGCATCGCTTTCAACAATGGAAAAGCCTGAAGATCGCGATTGTAGTTGACTGCGACCTTGCCGTAGGCGTCGTAGTGGAAGAAGTCTAGCGCATTGGCGTCCTGTAGGTCTGCCGTCGCGGCTTCGTATGCGACATTGACGGGGTGGTTCAGTGGAAGATTCCAGACGGGGAAGGTCTCGAATTTCGCATAATGCGCCTGGTTGCCCCTCTGGTATTCGTGGTAAATTTGTGAAAGGCAGGTGCCCATTTTGCCGCTGTTTGGGCCAGGCCCCGTGACAACCACCAGCGGCTGCGTCACTTCGATATAGGGATTGGCACCAAAGCCGTTTTCGCTGACGATGTGCTCGAAGTTGTTAGGATAGCCGCTGATTTCACGATGGAGATAGACTTTGATGTTGTGCGACTCCAGGCGGTTTTTGAACTCCAATGCGGATGGTTGCCCGTTGAAGCGTGTGATGACGACTGCTGTGACATCGACATTGCGGCTGCGAAGGTCGTCAATGAGCCTCAATGCGTCATTGTCGTAGGTGATTCCAAGGTCGGCACGCATCTTCTTGCGTTCAATGTCGCCAGCATGGATGCAGATGATGATGTCTGCGCTTTGGCTCAGGCTTTCTAAAAGACGGATTTTGACATTTGGGTCAAAGCCAGGGAGCACCCGTGCCGCATGGAAATCGCCGATGAGTTTGCCGCCGAATTCCAGATAAAGCCGTCGTTGAGAATCTCCAACCCGTTTCAGAATGTTTTTTTTCTGTTCAGCAACGTAAATCTCATTGTCGAATGCTTGCGGCATGTTTTAAATCCTCAGAAATAGTTGATTAATAATATGGTACAACTTTCTGGTCCCGTGAAAATTCCAAAGGCGATGCAACAGTGCATCGTTGGAAACTGGAGACGAACCGCTCTTTAACATAACCCAGTGAGACCTTTTTTTCAAGAAAATGAATCCTGTAATATTGGGATGCTCCTTTTGTATATTTTAGTACGTTGGACTGGAATATTGGCACATTTGCATTAGATTTTGTATTAATGTGGATTTGTGATATGAGAAAGAAAAATACGACCCTATTGGAGAACAGAGAATAGTCAAAAAGAAGGAAATAATATACTTGGGTTTCCTAGAGGTTTTAGATGTGGTCTGTCAGACAATTACTGTCAGGAAACTCAGGTATAAAATTCCCAAAAAGAAGGGTATGAAAATGTCACTGAAGGCTGAAATGAATGACTGGATACAACGAATCTGTCAGGAGGATGGTGGTTTGGAACTTATGGAAAAAGCACAGATTCATGACCTGGCCGAGAATATCAGGCTGAATCCAGAACTTTCCTGGAAGGAGTATAATGCATGCAAGATACAGGTAGAGTACCTGAAAAAACACCATTTCTCCGTCACAACTTCCTATTGTGGAATGGATACGGCGTACAGGGCGGAGTACTCTGTCGGCGATGGAGGTCCCGTGTTCGCTTTCTGTGCGGAATATGACGCATTGCCCGACATCGGTCACGCCTGCGGTCATCATCTGATTTGCGGCTCAGCATTGACGGCCGCGTTGCTCACGCAGAAATATCTTCAGTCCCGTGGTGTCAAAGGCAAAGTCGTTTTATTTGGATGTCCTGCGGAGGAAACTGGCGGAGGAAAGACCAAGATGGCGGCAGTGGGGGCGCTGGATGATGTCGATGCGCTGATGATGGCGCATCCGACGGGAGGAACCAAGGCGGTTATCTGTGAATACGCAGGCGTGTGCAGCGCGGAGGTGTTCTTTCGTTGTGAGAAATCAGGCTCGCCAGTCGCGCGATTCGCCAATCCGACGTTTGCTAATCCATTGGATGCGCAGGTGCTTCTTTACCAGGCTGTTGCACTGAAAAGGCACTATACGCCAGTCAATTCGGCGATTGTCGGCGTTATCAACGATGGCGGCGTCCGCGCCAATGTTATCCCCAGGCAGACGGTTTCAAAATACACGTTGAGAAGTCCCGATATCAAGGTGCTCTACGGGTTGGGAAGGATGCTGGAGATGATGGCGAAGGGGGCGGCGATGATGACGGGGACGACTGCCGAGGTGAAACTTTCCGTGACAAGCCAGCCGACGATACCGTGCCTGCCGCTCAGCAACGCTTTTCTGGACGCGATTGAGGCACGGGGTATTTCCGTGCCAGAGGAGCGTGGAACGACTTTTGGTGCTCTTGCTGGAACTGATTTCGGCAATTTCTCGCAATTGCGCCCTGGCGTCCATGTCCATTTTCCCATTGGCCAAAGTGTTGCGCACCATTCGCCAGAGTTCGCGGAGGCGGCAGGGACAGAGGAAGCGTATAGGTCAATGTTCGCGGCTGGTACTGCGATGGCGTGTGTGGGGATTAGGTTTCTTTCAGACGCAAGTTACAGAAAGGGTGTTCAGAAGGCGTTTCGGTATGAGAAGAAACAAGTGAATAAGGGGGCATGAATGAATATCCAGTTACTTGAGCAACTCCGTCAGGAAATCATCGCGTCTCCACGTCATTGGAATGCCTATGCGGAGTGCATCAATGACCGTCCCGTTGAATATTGGACGTATTTGTCGTTTAGCCAGGAAATGCTTGCTGACGAGCGTTGTATGGGCATCATTCTCAGGGAAAAGTTAAAGGCCATGCGGTTCAAATGTCTGAGGGGCGAGCCATTGGTCGGGCGCATGGATGTGTCCGAAGGCGTGACGCCTGAATTGTGTTGTCAGGCACGCGAATATTTCAGAACGCATGAAATCCAGTGGGGGGCGTCTTCTGGGCAGTCAGGCCATTGCGCCCCTGATTATGAC
>JAGCTA010000359.1 GCA_017963875.1 Victivallales bacterium
CTGGAGTTATGCGTTTGATTTTGGACAGAGTGGTTATGAACGCGACTGGCAGAACTCGGCTGGATTTGACGGGTACATCACGGTTCCGTTCTGTCCAGAAAGCCGTTTGTCGGGCGTAGCGTATACGGATTTTATTCCAGAAATATGGTACCAGAGGACTGTCGTGATTCCTGCGGAATGGGCGGAAAAAAAAGTCATTTTTCATTGCGGCGGCATTGACTATTATTCTGAAATCTACATCGACGGCGTTCTTGGAGGTCAGCATACTGGTGGGTGTTCGCCCATCGAATGGGACATCACGTCGCTTGTGAAGCCTGGAACGACGCAGAATATCGTCATTCGCGCGAAGGACGATTTGCGAAGCGGGATTCAGGCTTTTGGAAAGCAAAGCCCATGGTACAAGTCGAAGCGTTGCAACTATACACGCACGACAGGCATCTGGCAGACGCCGTGGCTTGAGGCCGTGCATCCATCGGGGTTGCACAATTGCAAAATCACGCCTGATTTTGATGGCGGGGCTTTTGCCTTCACGCCATTATTCTATGAGGCGACTCGTGGATGTCAACTGAATATTCGGATACTTGACAGGGGCACAGTGGTTGCAGAGACGACGGGGGCGGCGGCCAATGGCGTCACACGGACTCTTTCGCTAGCGACCCCGCACGCATGGAGTCCATCCGATCCGTATCTCTATGAGATTGAGTTCAAAGTCATTGATGAAAACGGCAATGTCATAGACGCCGTCAGTTCATACGCGGGATTGAGGAAATTCCACGTCGAAGGAGACAAAATATACCTGAACAATGAGCGAATCTATTTGCGTTTTGTACTTGATCAGGGCTTCTATCCAGAGGGGATCTGGACGGCACCGTCAGACGAAGACCTCAAAAAGGACATTGAACTATCGATGGCCGCTGGTTTCAACGGGGCACGGCTTCATCAGAAGGTCTTTGAATCGCGCTTCCACTATTGGGCGGACAAACTCGGTTATCTGACTTGGAGCGAATTCTCTGACTGGGGCATTGGGTTCTGGTGTCATTTCACAAAGAATCCTGGCAATTATTTCCAGGCGTTTCGCGACTATCTTTCGCAGTGGACGGCCGTTGTTCAGGACAAAGTCAACCATCCGTCCATCATTGCCTGGTCGCCGTTCAACGAAACGTCAGGCTACTATGACTATGAGGAACACAAGCGCATCATGCGTGATGTCTATGACTTGACAAAAGCCATTGATCCGTCGCGTCCAGTGAATGAGACCAGCGGCTATGTTCATGTGAAGACGGATTTGTGGACGGCGCACAACTACACGGAAGCCGCCGACAAACTGAAGGAAGCCATGGACACGGAGCCGATCTGGTGCAATGCGCCTGATACTGAACTCCAGTTCTACAATGGTCAGCCGTACATTCTTGACGAATGGGGCGGCGTGCGTTATCTGCCAGAGGGCTCGAAGCCCTTTGCAGACAATTCATGGGGGTACGGCAACACCGCTATGACGGCTGACAAGGCACTTGAGCGCATTGATTCCGTGGCAAAGGTTCTTGTGGAGCATCCCAAACTCCAGGGATACTGCTATACGCAGTTGACTGACATTGAACAAGAGCAAAACGGCGTCTATAACTATGACCGCACGCCAAAGTTCGACGCTGAGAAACTTTCAGCCATTTTCAACGCCAGGCCTGAATGGAGCCGATGGTAGAATTCAGGCATATCGTATTCGTTGATAAAAACAATTTACAAGGCATTAAAAGGAGCATTGACATGGGACTAAAAGGATTCGTTCTTAAAAACGCGTTAGGTAAAATTGTCGGTGGCGGGCTTGGGTTTGCGATTATCCATGCAGCGATTTTCTGGACTGCCTTTTTCCTCTGCGGTGGCTTTCATGATTCTGTCAAGGGAATCTGGCAAGGGGTGACAAGCAGCGGTAGCGCCTGGGCTTCCATTTTGAAATGGACAGGCTTTCCTTTGTCCTGCGTGGATGCGTCAGGGGCGGCTTTTGTCTGCGTTATGATTTTGAACTCACTTATCTGGGGCGTCGTTGTCGGATTCATTATTGGATTAGTATTTGGTCGCAAAGGTTGAAGGAACATAGACGATGAAGATTCAATTTCTTGGAACGGCTGCCGCTGAGGGGTGGCCAGCGCTTTTCTGTGAGTGCGAGGCATGTCGCAAAGCACGTGAACTTGGGGGGAAGAACATCCGACGTCGTTGCGCCTATCTTCTTGATGACGACACGATGGTGGACTACGGACCTGATATCTACTGGCAGTCTGTGGAATTTGGCATCCGTCTGGAGAAGATTCGTCGCATTTTCATCTCGCACTCGCATATCGACCATCTGGTGCCGTTCGAATTGCAATGGCGTCGTAAAGGATTTTCATCTGCTAGGACGCCATTGAAATTGTTTGCGGATCAGGTTGCGCTGGATAAAATCACAACGACGCCAGGGATGGAGAATCCAGCGGATTATCTTGTGGATTTGGCTCTCGTCGAACCTGGCAATACAGTGACTGACGGCGACATTACTGCATTCGCCATCCTGGCGGACCATGCACAGCCGCCAGAGAAACCTGTTAACTACGTCATTCAGCGTGGCGGAGTCAAGGCACTTATTGGGCACGATTCTGGCTGGTGGCCAGAAGAGTCCTGGCAGATGCTTCAGAAGTTCAAGATTGACATCCTTGTGCTTGAATGCACGTATGGCGTCCGCTGGCCAGACCAGAGACTAAAGCACATGGGCGCGAATGTGACAGTCGAGACTCGCGATGAACTGCTGAAGCGTGGCATTTTGAAGGATGATGCGATTATGGTCACCACGCACTTCTCACACAACACACAGAATCTCCATGAAGAGTTAGAGGAGTTCTTCGTTCCAAAGGGCATCCAGGTTGCATACGATGGGTTGATTGTGGAGAGGTGAGCAAGTTCTTTGGCAATCGCTCTATTCCCTAAGAGGGTCGGTTCGACCTCTTCGAGGTCGTTATCGTGTAGAGGATTGCGTCCCCCAGGTTTCGCTTCGCTCAACCTGGGGTTACTGATATTTGACCCCTTCGGGGGCTTTGAACTGTCACCATGGCTTTGTTACCGACCCTCATAGGGCTTTGTTACCGACCCTCATAGGGAATAGAGCGTTAGAAAAAAAGGGGCAAGTCCATTTGGGCTTGCCCCGAAATTATTTTACCTTAATCAATACATCTTGACGCGTTCGATGATTTCGTCCAGCCAGGCATCTTTGCAGTACAGTTTGGCGAAATCGTCGTAGGGGCCCTGATGGAGGTCGGAGCCGCCAGAGGAGAGCAGGCCGTGTTTCACGCAGTAATCGCGATAGAAATCGGTTGCGGCCTCGGGGATTGACGGATGTGCGCATTCAATGCCGTCGAGTTGGAGCATTTCCCGCAATTCATCCATCCGTTTGAGATTGTCATGTTCAAAATAATCGTATGGATGTGCGATGATGACCACTCCGCCAGCGCGTTTGACGATAGGAACCACATAATCGTATTCAGGATAGTTGGGCATGTTGGTCAGGCTGCTGTAGAATTGACGGAACTCCTTTGCGTCTTTGTACATTCCCAGGCGAATGCATTCTTTGCACATTGTGTCGTAGCGGATATGGCTGTTGCCTTGAATGGCAAGGATGTGCGGAGCACGGTATGTTTGCAAGAGTTTGTAACGTGCATCATCGTCAAATGGGTATCCCTTGCCCGTGATGAAGACGGACAACGCATGGCCGTAGGAGACCTGCCAGGCACGATATGTCTTCCATAGTTCCTCAAGTTCTGGAGTGAACTGCATGGGGAGGTTGAGGCAGACAAGGTCGAATGTGCCCAGCGGACAGTGGACTGTCAGTTCGCCGCCAGCGAAGAAATGGACATCAGGGTATTTCTCATGGCATTTCTGTACGTCGCCGTATCCGTCCATGAGATGATGGTCAGTGATGGCGATGGCGCGGGTCTTGCGTTCACGTGCCATCTTGAAGTAGTCTTCGACCTTTGCCAATGCGTCATAACTCCATTCGGTATGGAGGTGAAGGTCATACGTTGCAAACGTGTCCATAAAATCCTCTTTGTTTGTGTATGAGCGGTAAACTATTCCAAACGCTCGTGAGAGCAGGTTCGACCTCTTCGAGGTCGGAATTCTTTTGGTTTGGCTTCCCCAGGTTTCGCTTCGCTCAACCTGGGGTTTTTATGATGATTGCAAGCAGTGGGGGAGACGTTTTTTGTTTTTTTTGCAAAAAAGTAGCCCCACGCTGTCTGGAGGGCATTTTCCCTTTTGAAAGGCGCGGCATGATGGA
>JAGCTA010000360.1 GCA_017963875.1 Victivallales bacterium
AGAGTGGCCAGACTCCAGGGAGGAGTTGATGGTCAGCGTGTCGTTGCCTGTCTGGCCCTGGATGTTGATGTCGCCTGCGACGTTGATGTCAGCATTGCCGACCACGCCGATAACGGCGGCCTTGATGTTCAGGGCATTCGCCGCGTCGATCGGGGCGGAGGCTGTCGTCTCCGTAGCGTTGGAGAACTGCCATGCGTCGATGTTGATGACATCCGCGCTCAGAACAGGGGATGTGGCCTCTTCGAACTTCAAATAGACGTCGTATGCGGTCAGGCCGATTGTGTTGTCGGCGTTGATTGAACCGTCATCTGTCAACTCAATTGCGCCGCGGCCTGCGGTGATGGAGACGTTTGTGGCAGCAATTGTATCAGCAATCTTGACTTTGCCAAATTGACCTGCAGTGATGACAACATTGTCTTCCGCGAGGATTGCGGCATTGGCAGCAATCGAAGAATCCGCATTGACAGTCACCGCTTTTCCTGACAAGAGGTTTGCATTGATGGACAAGGTATCAGTTCCAACGAGTCCCAGGACATTGATGTCACCAGCCACGGCGATATCATCCGCATCACTGGCAAGATCGCCGATAACCGCAACATTGAGATTCAATGCATTGTTGGCTTCAATTGGAGCCTCGGTTGTGAACTGCAATGCTTCGATATTGATGTCATTGGCATACAAAACTGGGTCAGCATTGCCTTCGGCATTCTTCACCTGAATGTCGTTTGCGGCTTTCATACTAATGGTACCATTGGCTTTGATGCTACCGCCTCTGACAAAGATGGCGCCAGCAACATCCAATGCCTGAAGTGTGACATCTCCATCTTTGGAAAGGATGTCATAGTCAACAATCATTTTGTCGGTTGAAACTGCAATGCTCAAATCGCCATCAGCAATGAAACCAGTTTCCTTATTAGCAACATTAAGTTTGTTGACACGGATGTCAACAGGATTTGCGCCATTGCTCACAATACCTTTAGGGGCATTGAATTCAACAACGCTCAAGTTATTTGTCGCGGTAAATTTACCGTCAACGGTAATTGTTGCGCCTGAAAGTTTCAGATCGGCTGCACCACCCCAGACAAAATTATCACCAATGCGGAGATTACTGTCTTTTGCATCAAGTGCCAGACTGACATTTCCGCCTTCAGTCTGAATAGCGACATTGTCCTGGACAATGATTCCATCCGTATATTCCAGTTTCAATTCTGAAAGACCATTCTCAGCATATTTGTTGAGGAAATTATTCAACGACGTCGTGCTCAGATAGAAATCACCAGCCGCATCTTGCGTGCTTGTGCCGTCACCACCAGTAAATTCATCAGGATTTGGAGTATAATTTGGATCATCTGGATCACCCCCAAGTGCTGGAGTCCATCTTGGAGCCTTGTCTTCAAAATTGCCAATGTACAACTTACCATCGGGGTCGATGACCAGACTCTTGGCTTCAATATCGCCAAGGTTGAGGATGTCAACGTATGCGCCAGAGATTTCAGCATTCTCTGCGCGGATGATACCATTGGAGTTGTCGGCCTTGCCATTGTCGGCGAAGAGGATAACGTCGCTGGCACCATTGAGTTCGCCTTCGTTGACGGCGGTGGAAGCATCGGCGGTATCAGCGAACTTCAGTGTCAGTTTCGCATCATTGCCGAAATTGAAGAGTTCGACTTCATTGGTGCCGACGACCGCGATCTGGGCGGCGTTGATTGTTCCTTTGTTGGCGACATCTTTTGCGATGAGGGCAACGGAAGCAGCATTGATAGCACCTTCATTGATGATGCTTGCCTTGGAGTCGCCTTTGAAAATCACGCGGCCTGACAGGAAGTCTGCATCAGTGATATCAAGTGTCGATGCGGCAAACGCGGCACCGACATCAACGCGGGAATTCTTTCCAAAATAAACACCATTGGGATTGACCAGATAGAACGTCTGGTCGGCATTGAGTTTACCGAAAATGCTTGAAGGGTCGTTTCCGACAACGCGTGCGAGCATCGCGGCCTTGCCAAGGGATGATGGCTGGTTGACATTCACGGTGTTTGCCTCACCGATATCGAATGTACGCCAGTTGACAATCGCCTTCGTGCTCAACTGGTCGATGTCCATGACATCGCCAGATGTGCGGATATTGACCTTGCCTTTGACGACTTTGGCGCCTGCTGGCAGGTTCCTTGCCATCAGGCCACTAGGTGAAAACAGCAGGAACGCCGCCATGAAAGCCGCCATGGCCTTCTGGAACTTCGTGGGTTTTCTTGTCCGTGTAATGAGATTCATTTGACTCTCCGGTTTTTATATGTTTTTTTATGAATTTAATTTTTGTCCGCGATGGATTCTCCGATGTTAGAACTGCAATTGCAGTGAAACATGGAAACGTCCAGCATCTGGCGTATCGTCGGATGCCTCGATGATTGGATAACCATAATCGACAGCCATCTGAGCGTATTTTGTGAGACCGAGGCGGATACCTGCACCAACCGACAAGAATGTCTGGTCGTCTGAACTGGTTTCTTTGTCATTCTCACAGACATACCCGAAATCTGTAAATGCGACGAACTGGAGTCTATGCTGTGACCAGTGGTCTGGATTCTTGTCGCGGAAAGCGGGATCATCCGACTTGAGTCCAGGAATGAAATCCTCAAGAAGCGGGGTACGGAGTTCGAGGGTTGCTGCAACGGCGTGGTCGCCGCCGAGTTCGCTTTCGATATAGCCACGGACCGACGTCATGCCACCGACGTATTCACGAAGAATGGCGGGGAGATTGTCCGAAGCGGCCTGTGCATTTGCCTTTGCATACAGTGTCCATTTTCCAGGATGGTTTTCGCCAGAGAACAATCTCTGGAAACGTGCCAATTGCAGATTGGCGATGAAGAAGTCACCATCAATGCCGAGTGTCTTCTGGAATTCATGTTCTGAGGATGAGAAGAACGTTCCAGCGCGGTTCTGCTTCAAAGTCAAACTTGCGAAGTTCCGACCGTTCATGCCATCGAAAACCTTTGAGGAGTAGCCCAGGGTAAGGGTTGGCATTGAAACCGTGAGATCACCGTCTTCATATTTGACTTTTTCAATTGTTTCGTAGTTTTCATGTTTCTGGTAGAACCATCCAAGGGAGATTTCAACGCGTTCCTTGACGGTTTCATACAGTGTGTGGGTCCATGCGAAGCCCGCGAAGAAGCCTTTGCCGCGAACGGAAAGGTCAGGCATGACATCGTCAACATCCTTTGAACTGTAGCCGCCAAAGATGTTGAGGTGGTTGGCATCTCCCAGCGGGAGGAAATAGGATGCGGAGTAGGCATTCACGTCATCAGCCACATTTGCGCCAGTCATCCAGTCCAATGTCAAAACATCGCCATGCTTTGTCAGGTTGACATGCTGCAATGTCGCGCGGAGTCTCCAGTCGGAATCAGAGGCTTTGGAACCTGTATTTGAAAGTTCGATTGCGCCATGGATCGGGAGGCTGTCCTTGACATCGATGTCAGCATTGATGACGCGGCGTCCGTTGATTGTAGAGGTCGTCAACTGGGTGTTGAGTTTGAGGTCAGGTTTGACGTTCAGGTCGAAGAGGTCTTTGTTGACTTTGTTGTAATTGAAATTGCCGTCTTTGCCGCGGAGAGCATTGGCGATTTGCTCTGGAGAATAATGCTTTTGGTTTCTGACAGTGATTTCACCGAGTTTTCCGAGGTCAACCTTTGCCAGGAAGATGCCCGTGCTCCAAATGCGGGTCGGGAATGAGACCTGCGCGAAGACATAGCCTTCTTCATGGAGAGCCTTGAGGAGTTGGCCGTGGAATTCATTGATTTGTTTGGGCGTGACCTTGTTGAAGACCACGAATGAGGACCAGTCTTTCCAAATCTGAAGATTTTCAACGACATCCTTGTCGCCAGACACCATGGTCATATCAAATTCAGGAATGACAGCGGCTTCGTCTGCGATGTCAGCATTCTTTGCTTCAGGAACCGTGAGGCGCTGTCCGCCACGGAGCGGGGGAAGTTCACGCTCTTCGGCTGGCGTCCAGGAAGTATGGTATGCGCCATCGGCAACAGAGGCCTTTGCCTGTTCTGCTGGTTTTGCGGCTGGAGCGGCTGGGGCTGGCTGAGCAGCGGGTGCAGGTGCGGCGGCAACAGCGACAGGTGCTGCTGGCTTGGCGGCGGCATCCTTTTCAGCCTGTTTCTTTGCAAGTTCCGCAGCTGCAGCCTTGGCTTCTGCATCCTTTTCAGCCTGCGTCTTGGCTAACGCCACAGTCTTTGCATTTGCGCGCGCGGTAGCAAGTTGGGCTTCCGTGGCCTTGCGGTTTTCCACGGCACTATCCATTGCCTTCTTTGCGGTATCTGCATTTGCCTTAGCCGCCTGGAGATTCTTCTCAGTTTTAGAAACCATTGCCTCGGCGATAGCGGCCTCAGCCTGTTTTTCCTCTATCTGCTTGTGGATGGCGGGCTGGTCTTTCTCGCTTGCCTTGGCGTACTTGGCCTTCAACTTTGCAATGTCGCCACGGTAATCCTGAAGATTATCCTCAGCCTTTTTTCTGGCTTTTTCAGCAGATTTGACTGCATCAATAGCCTTGTCAAATTCCTTCGAACTGCTTTTGACCGCTTCCTTGGACTCATTGAAACGATTTTCCAGTTGAGGGATTGTCATTGTCTCGGCGCCGACGGCGACAAGAGACAGCATGATAGCCGACATCGTCAATTTCTTTAGGAAAGACATACGGCAATTTGTCCATTCCTTTGCTTTGAGCAGAATTGTCATGTTTACATTCTCGCTTTTTAGTGGTTGGTTATTTGGTGATTGAATTTATATAAAAATTTTTTTAGTATGTTGATTATGAATTACTTACCTCAAAAAGACATGATTATCCTTCCAATTTACACGATGATTTTAATCTATGTAATGTAATAATGAATTGCTATTTTGCAAGAAAATTTTTAAAGACGAAAAATTTTTTTTGCTTTTTTTGGAAAAAACAGCAATGTGACAAAAAGCGATTTTACCTTGTCAAGGCGTAAACGACAATATTCGTGCCAAGCCTTGTATAGAATTCATGAGCGAAATCGCTGATTTCAGGGGAACTGTAATATTTGAAGATACGTGTTTTTCCTGACGGTTCGTGGTTCCATGAGGGGGTAGCCTCGGATTGGCAGTAGATGACATCCTTTCCGCCGTCTTCCCTGACGGCCTCGAACCGTTCTCCTGAATAGGAAGCGTTCTTGACATATTCTGTCAGGCCCTGTGTATCCTCAAGGATTCTAAACTGGATACGGCTGATCCATTGCCCTACAGCATTTCTTCCCCAACCCATGGCGATGATAGGTGTTGTCATGACAGCCACACGGCCATTGATTTTCAGAACGACAGTCGAATACGTTCCATCTGGCCATTTTTCCTGTTCTGTATAACTTCTCACGGAATCTGGAAGAAGGCTGGTATCGGGAAGTCCTGCATAGAAAGCCTTGAAGAGCGGGTCGGACCTTTTGAGAACCTGGAACTGTTCATTCGGGAAAATGTCCTTAAACGCCTCTTTCAACTCAGGCGTGGCATCCCATTCTGCGTATGAATGATGCTGTCCCGCACCGTGAACCCCGCGAAGGAAAGAAGCGGTGATGCCAGCGTCAATGAATAGGAATCCCCCTCTTTCCAGATAGCCTTTGAGGTTGTTTTTCTCTGCTTCAGAGAACGTCCAGTCGCTTCTGTCCGCAAAATTCGCATAGACGAATGGAAGCGTCATAAGCCTTTCGTCTGAAAAATCCTTTATATCCACAGGTTCTGGAACGACATTTGCGAGAGTTGTTTCGCGGACATGTTGCAAAAGCGACTGCAAAGCCCCCGCGTAACTCATGGCAAGGGGGCCTCTGGCTCCTTCAAGCCTTCCAATGCGAAGTTCCATCGGCTCCGCCAGGCAGAACATCATGCAGAACAGGCTGAGCACGACTATTATTTTGGACGCTCTATTCCCCAGGAGGGTAGGTTCGACCTCTTCGAGGTCGTTATCCTGCAGAGGATTGCGTCCCCCAGGTTTCGCTTCGCTCAACCTGGGGTTACTGATATTTGACCCCTTCGGGGTCTTGGCAGAACCTCCTTGACATGAGCAATTCGCGACCCTCATAGAGAATAGAGCCATTTTGGAACGATTCCACATATATAAATATAATATGTATTATAGACT
>JAGCTA010000361.1 GCA_017963875.1 Victivallales bacterium
CGCGACATCCCGCCGCACCAAAGTTCTGCGGTTTCGGCCCCAAGCCTACCTCCACAAAACGCCACGAATTATACCACACTTCCCGTCCACAAAAAACCCCCGCCGAAAATCGGCAGGGGTCCTCCATCAATCCACCAACAACCAACTACGGCTGGGGCGCGCCAATCTTGCCCGGATTCGGGCAGAGGTTGTTCTCGGCCCCTCTTGCGCTCTCGTTTTTCTTGCGTTCGTGCGCCTGCTGCTCCAACAGTTCCACAATACACATGCGACCTCCACAGCACAAGCCAAATTGACCCGACTCCTCCGTCAGTTTGCAATGTCGACCCCGTCCCTTCTCGAATTTCCTGCATCCGGGCTTGTGGACGCGGATGTACTCGCCATCGAGGCACATCCAATACAGTCCTTCATCTGGAGCCGCCTCGTAATACTTCTGCTCATAGAAAGCTCTGCCTTTATCGTACTTGATTCTCCCGTCCTTGGAATACTCCGGGACCTTCTCATTGATTTTAATGCATTTGTTCGTATCAACATGCCTCACCACCTCCTCCGTCAGCACCTTGCCCCCATTACCAGTTATCGTCACAACCGAGATACCAGTTGCTGGGGCGCGACCATCGATACTATTTGACGAGTCGGTTGTTTGCGCAGGCAGCCCCAATGTCCCTGCCTCGGATCCCGCCTGGACTGTCCTGTGGCCACTGGTTTTAACACGACGCCGCCTACGCCGCCACCACTGATCCTCTGAGAAAGTTGTCCTGATCCTCTCTCGATCCTTGATCTTGCCAAACACTTCAATGCCACCCAACCGTTCGACTTCAATCAGCTGATAGGCGTTTTTGGGCAGCGGAAAATAATAATTCTGTTCTGCGGGGAGAAGGAATCCTATGGCCTTTTCAGGAGGTGTTTCGTCATAGACGGCGGCAAAGTAGAATTCTGGGGCCCTTCGCCCAGAACGGTCCTTCCTTATTATTCTAGTCACTGGATTGAAGAATGCCCCCTTGACAACGACGATACTCTTTTCCCGCTTCGCAAAGAGAACCAGGTTTGTCTCCAAAAGGTGGAGCAACCTGCAATCGCAAGTGAAATTGGTTGCGAAGAAATCATTATGGAAGTCTTTCCCCTGGAGCACCTTGTCCTCTGTTAGACGATATTGAATGATGCAGCAGGAGTCATCGTTGGTGGTAAAACCGTATATCACGTCGCCGACGTGCTCCTTGCGTCCTGGAGCCTTGAACTCGCCGACGCTCTCATAAGGCTTGACGGCCAGACACCCGGAAAAGGCAATCGGCAACGATAGCGCAAGAAGCCTCGCGCATGCGCCCATGGATGGGACATACATCATCCAACCCATTACATTCATTTGCCATCCCCTTTCGTTGACAATGATATCGGATTCTTATTCTTTGACGACTCAGATTCCTTCTTGAGTTTAACGGTCACCACGGCAGCCTTGCATGGGAACCGGCCGTCGAAACGGGGCTTCAACACCTTGGAGAACGTTTCTTCACTCTCCTTTGGTAAAGTGATGGACAATACGTCAAAGCAACTGAACCACCACCGCGTTGATATGCATTTCGACATGTTTGAAACCTTGACGCCGGAATCCCTGCATATCCCGACAATCTCGTTCCACCCCTTCTTGTCCGATATCTGCGCAGGTGGCAATTCGCGAGGACGCGGCCTGAATCCCCAGACCTGCGAGGCAATCTCCTCATCTGAAGGGCGTTCACCCCGCTCAAAATAGCCCGTGTGTAGCATGGCGGACCAACCAGTCTTGGAAGAATATGACACAACATCCCGCAGTTTGGTCTCATCTGTCGGCACATAGGCACTTCGTGTGGTTTCCGGCTCATTAGGTACGTCTTGCAACCAAACCATCATGGATGTCATGTCGGGGAAAGCCTGCTCCCCATTCTTCAGCTCATATCGGTTTTTGTGATCCTCAAGCTCCTTCTTCCGCTTGGCGCTCGCCTCCGCGTGCCTTTTGTCAAACGCGGCGAACGCCTCCCTGGCTGGATGGCTATGAGTTACCTCGACGTTCCTCCTGGCAAAACGTCTGCCTGGGAGCCACATCATGTCTGTGGACGGATCATATCTGACTGCGTAATTTGTCGAAACGCCATAGGGCAGAGGTATCTTCAGGTTGATCGTACCATTGGTGTCGGCCGTCCAACTAACCATCCCTCCCGACATTCCTCCAGTAAATAGGCCATTACCATCCGGATCCAGCATCAGAGTGAATGCTCCGAACATCTCTCCGCCAGACCAGCACCCCGAATACTTGCGAGTCTGCATCATCCTGCGACAAGCGAGTGCAGGATCGTCCATTCCTTCTACGCGAGTCATCTCCCCCCACTTACGCCAACGGCTGAATACAAGACAACCTTTGGATTCGTCAAACCACAGATGGTATGCGTCCCTGACTTCACTCGAATAATATACGTCCATGCCAGTTTCCATGCAGCGCAAGCCTCCCATCTCGGCGGTCCACCTGAACTCGCACCGAGGAACGGAGGTCCCGCCCTTGATGTCAGAGACGCATCCGCTGCCATCCTTGCGGATCGACATATAGTCCCCATAGCTGCCGGAAGGGAGCCAGGCGCCGATTTTCCATATCCCCACATAGTCTTCAGGGCGGAACTTGACGCCATCCTGAATCACATCGTCAGAAATCTTGTTGATCTTCTTCAACTGTATCTCCAGATCGGATTTCTCGTCTGTCAGCTTTTCGCCCGGTCGCCTTTCCCTGAAAAGGACAGGTGCCTTCCCGAAATACCAGCAACCTTCCTCCACGAAGAAATCAATCCTTCTGAGCTTCCCGAGACGCCAGTTTTCCGGCTTGCAAAGTACATATTTCACACCATTCACAGTCATCCAAAAATACGATTTCTCCCCACGGGAGGAAAAGGAGCCAATTCGCCATTGCCCATCGATCCGAACCCAACACACATCAGGGCTCGCGACCACAAGCGCAATCTGGCCATCTTCATACGCCCATGTTCCTCCAGCAGAACTTGCCTTCTTCTCAAATCGCCCTTTCAGAGAGATCGACTCCCCATCATGGTGTTCATTTTCGGCCAAGACAATAGCGCACACCATTGCCACAACCATGGAGATCACCATCATCAGTCGCTTCATTTTCATTTATTTCCTTTCCATTTCGTTACTAGCTGACATTTCATTGTCCATTTCTTTCGGCCACGGATGCAGCAGAAGTTGTCGCCGAGTGATACCATGGCTACCAATTCCATCTTATCAGCGGCCAGCCATCATCATCAACCACATTGATGAGTCCAATTTGTAGCCCTCGCGAGTCTTTATCCATGCTGTTAAGAAAGCCAAACTGAAACGCTATGGATTCACTCGCAAGATTAAAAATCCCGAATTGGATGTGCCCACCTTCCAAAGACATATTTAATAAGCCTGCCTGAATGCCATAGCCGCCGGAATGCTTTGGCGTCCCATAATTCCAATTAAGCGAAAGGCGATAGGAATTCCAAATCCCGACCTGGAATCTAAACGAGACATCATCATAAACATTTAACAGGCCGACTTGCGTTCCTGCGCCTCGACCAGCGTTGTTAAACAGGCTTGCCTGTACGCCATATGTATCTACCGCCTCACCGAACAAACCTGTTTGAGCGCCAATCATAGTCTCATACTTACTATGTCCCAATGCCACGCCAATTCCATACATTGAATAACGTTCCGCGTTTGGAAGTGCAAGATCAAACAAAACAACACCTTTCCGTTCAATCACTGAAGGGAAGGCCCAATCATCGGCAATGCAAATGCCAGGACATGGACAAATTTCAGCGCTATTTGAGCATACTGGAATCGAAATCCCAATGCCCAATACAAATAAGGACAATCTTACAACCTTCATATCACTCCTTCTGCCTGAATCTACAAACCATGCCTTTGACACCACAACTCATGGGATAATCCCGTACCCCTTCTTGCCTCGATACAAGTTCCGTGCCGTTCGGCGGTGGAGAGACGGGCTGCCGTCTTTTGCGGTTCTTGCGTTTCTTGGGGTGGTGCCGTTCCCACTTGGCCTTTTCAAGATCAACGCTTTTCTCCAAGTCCATCTCAAGGTTGGGATCGTTCGGCGTAGGATTGAACACATAGCCCCTACTTGCGAAGAATTCATATATTTGTACAGTGCCTCTCATGGCCGAATAATTCGCTTTCACAATATTACCATCCGCATCTTTCTCAACCCGCGTCCGCATCACAATGTACTCATCATCCCGCGCTATTGCAGAATGTGTGCATTTAGGATTGCCTGGTGCGGGATAATGCTGCATCGGGAGACAATCCTGATATGTTCCGTTTGTATCTGCTTCATAGTCTGTCTTGAAATCGGAAGTGGTCTTCACCTTCTTGCGTATGTAGGCACCATTACCATCCTCACGAAACACTATGCTACTGTTCACCGTCACATTGCTGTTGGTTGGCGACGCTTCGCGCTGTACATAGAAGTCGGCGATCTTCCCGTCCCCATACGGTTCAACCCAGTCATTCATCAGAAGATCAAATCCAAACTCTCC
>JAGCTA010000362.1 GCA_017963875.1 Victivallales bacterium
ATGGCTATGCGTTCCATGCACTGGTACATGGAGGATGAGGAGGATAATCTGTATAGATTGTATTTTTTTCCCGCAAGTGGTTTTCCAGTCAATTCCAAATCATAGTCACCATTGATGTAGCCCTCAATTTTTGGACGGTAGATGAGTTCGCATTTCTTTGTCGGCCCCTGTTCCCATTTTCGGACAGTGCTCCAGTCTGTGCCGAATAGATCGCCCAGGCGATGATAGGTCAAACCGAGCAGTATCCTTTTCTTTCTCATGACATTGCGGATATTTACTGTAAAAACACCATTGAACGGAATTCGATTCATGTTCTTTTGGTTTGGCGCGAAAAAAAACTCTTCATCCATTTTTCGTAATTCTCCTTTTTCATTTGGTGGGTAAAAATAGGGGATATGCGCAATGAACATCTCTCGTACCAATGCGTAAAAAACATAATAAACCATAGTTATGATTTTGCAAATCAAATAGATGCAAAATCATAAACTATCATATAGATTCCTATAGATTCTTATAGATTCCTATGGATTCCTATGAATTCCTATAAAATCCTATGAATTCCTTGTGAATCCTATGACTGTTCATATTTTTCTGGCGAAATCACGGGCTGAAGCATCAATCATCTCGATTAATTCAAGGGACTCCTGAGGCTTCGCAGTGAATTCGCCCATGGTCCGCTCCACAATGTGCCAAATATCCGTGAAGCGTATTTCCCCGTTTTGAAATCGGCCTACTGCAATGTCATTCGCGGCATTGAGAATCGTTGGCATCGTGCCACCTTGGCGAATAGCCTCCTTGCCAAAAATGACGGCGGGGAAGCGTCCCGTATCGACGGGGCTGAATTCCAGGCAATTTAGGTCATGAATGTCGAGTCTGGCGGCATTTCCCTCCAAACGATGAGGGAATGACATTCCATAGCGAATCGCCATTCGCATGTCGGGTGCAGACAACTGCGCCATGAACGTCCCATCCACCAATTCAACCAATGCATGGAGTTTTGATTGCGGGTGGATGACGGCATCCAGTTTTGTTTCGGGGACATTGAAAAGATAATGCGCTTCAATCAGTTCCAGTGCCTTGTTCATCATTGTGGCGGAATCGATGGTGATTTTGGCGCCCATGGTCCAGGTAGGATGCCTCAGGGCGTCTTCAAGCGTGGCATGTTCCAGGTCTTCGATGCTTTTGTCCTTGAAGGGGCCTCCAGATGCCGTAATCCACAGTCTGGATATCTCCTCTGGTCGCCGACCTTGAAGGCATTGAAATAAACCTGAATGTTCGCTGTCAACAGGCACGATCAGACCGCCATGGCTGGCTTGTACAGCCGCCATGATTATATCGCCTGCCATGCAGAGTATTTCTTTGCTGGCCAAGGCAACGGTTTTTCCGCAGTACAAGGCTGCCATTACTGGGCGAAGTCCCGAATTGCCAAGTATGGCGCAAAGCACGACATCGACTTCTGGGCGGGTGACGAGTTCCAAGACTGCGTCATCGCCTGACGCACCGTGGCAATCCGCAGGGAGAAGCGCGGATAGTTCGGCTGCTTTTTTTGAGTTTGTCGTGATTGCAGTTGTCGCATTCAGCAGTGTGGCCTGCTCTGCCAGCAGCGATATGTTGTTTCTGGCGACGAGCCCGATGGTTGTGAAGTGTTCCCGATGCTCGAAGAGTTCAATGACCGCATTGCGCCCGATGGAACCAGTCGATCCGAGTATGACGACATTTCGATGAAAAGAATATGGATTCATGCAGATGACTGGTGATGATTCTGCCGGTATATTGTCAGGCGTGCCAGAAATGTGGCATTATGAATTCAGACTATTCGTCTTCCTGATGTTCCTTCTGATAGGCTTCGAACCAGGCCGTTGCCTGTTCTTTTGAAGTGAAAGTCTCGCCGCCAGACACAAATTCCATGTATTCCTTTGCCTGTTTCTGACGGGTTGGATTCTCAGAATCGAAGAGTCTGAGCAGAACGGGTACTGCTTCCTTGACATCAAAGGATGTCAGCAACGTCAGATATTCATCAATAGCCTCATTGGAATCCAGTGAATTGATGATTTCCATCCAGGTGTCTGTGTCGACAAGCGTCGAATCCTCGAACATATTCTGCTGTATGAGATGCTTCAATGTCAAGTCGGCGTTTTTTGCGCTTTCCGTGCCTTTTTTCAGCATGGGAATCAATGCATTGATGGACTCCTTGCCGCCAACCCATTGGAAAACCTCCAGTGCGGCGGTCCGTTCTTCTTCATTGCCTGTGCTGAGTTCAATGGCGAGTTTCAGCGCTTCCTGATGAGCATTTTCGTCATCCAGCAACTGACGGACGCGCAGGACTTTCTCTGAGGGGGGCTGGGTATTTTCACCATTTTGTTTTGTGAGGTCGTTTCCCCTGCCCTCAACTTGGGTATTGTCTGGCTGAGTATTCTGTTGTGGTGCAGATTGTTCAGATGGCAGTGCAGGGATATCGGGGTCTGGATCGCTTTTAGGCAGAATTATCATTAGAATTGCCAAGATGATGATGGCGCCAATCGTCAGATAAATGAGATTGTTTTGATTCTTCATGTGAAATTCAATTGTTGGTTAATGGTGTTGCGGTAACTTATTTAAGAATAGTTTCAGGAGTTTGGGCTAGCCACGGTGAAGCGTTGCCTGAAATGGATACGGCTATGCCACGGGCATTGTCCAATGACAGCGTCCATGCCTTGCCTTTTTCATCGTCAGCTGCTTTGACACGCGTCATGGCATTTTGTTCACAGGAAATGATGCGGCCTGTTGGAGAAATCAGGGAAATGTCAGCAGATGCGGGCGAATGACGCGTCATCATGCTGAAATCGCCAGATACATGGAAATAAAACTTTGAGTTGTCTTCAGCGATGACGGCAGGCGTGGCGTCGCTGGCGCGGCGGGACAGCGCGTGGCTTGTGCTGGTGATTGTGACGGGGGTGTTTCCCGTTGACGAGATGGACAGGTAATAGGCTGCGTCACGAACAGCGGTGCCATTGATTTTCATACTGTCGTTTGGAGGAAGTGAGGAATTTCTGGCAACCTCGAAATTCGGGTTGCGCAATGCCCATCCTGTCTGCTTGTCAGAGGAATTGGTGATGCGGATGGCATAGCGTTCGTCTTTTTTCGGATAGAACGCCAGCATGGAGACGCCTGGAATATGCAACTCCTGTTCCGTTTCTGACGGCAAAGCGGATGACTGTACGGCCACAGGCGCATGAACGCAGTCCAGATCAATGAACGTGTCCTGGCGGACCTCCTTTAGGCCTACGCCTTTGACGGTGACTGGCAGCGTGGCATGTCCCGAGGGCAGGGTGGCGGGAACTTTGGCGACAATGGAGGCCTGGCAAGTTGAAAGCAATTCAGGTTTGCTGATTTTGGGTTCAATAAGAACTTCCCAGCCTTCTGGCGCTTCCACGGATGTCTCATATTCATGTTTTCCTGAAGTGGATGTATTTTGAATGGTCAAGACGAAAGTACTGGTGCATCCAGGGGAAATATATGCAGCACTTCGACTGGCAAACAGTTTTATCGGCTGGCTGACCGTCAGCCAGCCGATATCCATTGACAGAAGTTCGACTCCTTGAACAGTAAATGGCATCCATGCTGCCAGGGTAAAAACCTGAAGGTCTTCTGGTGGATTGGACAAGGTCACCATGAAGCCAGGATGATGCTCGTCTTCCTTGTTCTTGATGGGGATGGCTGAGAATACGGCGGGCGCCTTGATGCCCAATGCGGTCAAAGTTGTCTTTTCCAGCAGTGCTTCAGGGGTCTTGTGCATAAATGCTGTGGCAACAGGCTGAGGAACTCCAGGCATGATGCTTTCCGCCTCGAAAGCCAGCATGGGCTGGTTCATGTAAATCGGAGTGAGAGCGGCGGCGATGACAAGCGCCTGGGCTTGCTTCAGCAGTTGTTCGCCTGCGGCGTTTGGGGCGAAAATCTGCTGGCAATGATTTGCGTTGAGGAACCAATTGTGGACTTCGTGGTTCAACGTGGACAAATTCTCCAATGACGGTGCTATAGCCATCTGTTTCCAGGCTGCGGCGAGGTTGTCTGTTTTCAAACCATACTGCTGTGACAGGTGGACTGCGGCCTTCAGAGTCGCGTCGTCGAATGCCGCGTAACCGATGGAACTGATGGCTGTGATTTCCTGTGCCTGGAATGCGGCATTGAGTTCATCTGGAGTTTTGAAAAGCATGAAAGTGCCTTCGGGATTGGCTTTCCTGTCGGCGATGAGTCGTGCGGCGAAGACGCCTCGGCGCTCTGTAGAGAAAAGTGCGCTTTTATCGTTGGTGTGGCAGTTGAGAGCAAGATAGTTTTCCCCGCCAGATACTGTGGAGACCAGGTGTTTGCTCCGCATGGTGTATGGCAACTTGTACAAGCATGCAAAATTCTGCGTCTCCCATTCGGAGGGGAGCGATGAACCGTCGATTTGATCGGATGGAGAGGAAACTATGTACAGGGAACTTTTACGTATGGCCAGATTGTTGTGACGATAACTCGGTTTAAGCATGCCGTGCATTTTTTTAGGATTGCGGATGACAATGGCGTCATCGCATCCCCAGAGTTCATCGTCGGTCTCAGAGGTGACGAATGGGAAGAACAAATCCTCCTGGCCATAGAGCAGCCGTATGTCTCCTGTATTCTCAACTTCTGATTTGTCTTTTGGAAGTGAAGTGGGGGAGCCGAGTTTGCATGTTTCACCATATACGGTGGCGAAAAGTGGAATGGCGTTGTCACATGCTGGAACAATAAACGCGTCAGCATGGCCTATAAGCGCTTCGGAAGCGGTGTCAAGGACGATTGCAAAACGGGGATTTGCCTTTCTGGCTTCCATACGCAGCGAGTCCAATGCGGCGCGAAGTGCTGTGATTGCATAGTCCCCTCCATGAATTAAGTGTCCATGGGAAGAGTTGAAGCAGGACAATGGCGGGGTCAGCAGGTCCTCAATGCAAACTGCTTCGGCACCGTGTTCAATGAGAATGTTAATGGCGTCTGCGAGTTGATGACGCCATTCGGCAGTGGTCGAGCAAAGGACCGCTGCGCTGTTTCGGTAGGCTTCATCTAGAATGACGGGAAGACCGTTTTCATCTTGTTCGACACAGGTTTTGACTTTGCGGGAAGCGTATGAATCGGAGCGCAAATCCCAAACACGGGCTGAAATCATCGGTACGGGTGTTACCCCATAGCGTGGGGCAGAGCGCAAGGCGCTGCGCAGATAGGGGTCCAATGGCAGGATGTCAGGCGAAAAGTAGTGATGCCAGGCAACGGAATAACTGTGGTATGGGGCAATGATGGGCTTTTTGATATGCTGGCTGGCGGCCGCCCATTCCTTGATGGCGTTGGATGGTTCAAATTTAGATTGAAGCCAATAGGCGTCCGCTGGCAAAGCGGAGGAAGGCTCCAATGGCTTAACCTGACCCTTGGCCCACGAGGCATAGTTTGCAACGGCATCTTTCCAGTCGCCTTTGAACTGGCGTATGATAATAGGGTATTCCTGGCGGAAGTTTGCAACCTTGGCATCTGCCGTTATCGCAGGCAAAGCCGTGGTGGATAAAGTGCAGAGGCCGTTTGAACAGGCAGCACGAAAACATTTGAGCATATAGCGAGGGTCATGGGTCGCCAATGAAATGCCTCCTTCGCTATTCCAGGCCGCCAGAAACTGCATGCTGGCGTTTTCAGGATAATTCAACCTCGCGGCGAATTTCTTGCCGTTGTCTGTGACCAGGCGTCCGCCTCCATCGGGCAACGCCATCATCGTCGCGGGTATGCCAGTGAGTATGGGAGATTCAACGAAGTGGATGGTGTTTTGCGATGAATTTTCAATGATGGTGTTCCACTCGGAGGAACCGTCTGGCTGGAGCATGACGATTTGTTTTACTTTCAGGTCGGATTGAATGCCGTTGCCTGAAAAGGCTGTCCAGGCAAGCGTCACTGAACTGCCATTGTCAGTGATGGTTGGACTGGATTTGCCTGATTCAACCTTGAGCATGGTGCCTTCTGGCGACTGGAGAATGAGTTCCCATCCACTTCGTACAGTCATTCCATTGACTTCGGCGAGGCCGTGTTCGTCAAACATCCATCGGGCATGTGGATTTTGCAGTGTAATTGCGCCACAGGCAACTGAGGCTAGCATCAGCAACAAGAGGAAACGGGAGAAAATGTCACGCATGGATAGGCCCTTTGTGGTGTGTATGTCGATTTCTTGGCTACGATGAAAATTACAATAAAAACGGCCCTGGATTTATTTTTGTTGCATCGGGAAATTTCATTTTCATTTTCATATATTATAATATATTGATGAATTGATGATAATACAAAATTGAATGCGATTTGAAAAAGGGGAAAACATGAAAAACTTACTATGCGTCACGATGATTATGGCTGTTGTGTTGCTTGTGTCGGGGAATGCCTATGCAATAAGCGGCAGTGATGTTTTGTCGGCATTGGACAATCCTCGGGGGGTTGAGTTCCTTTATTTCGAGTATTGCGTACAGAAAATGGATAAAGAAGGTTTTGCTGTCTTTGACGACATTACAGGCGAGCCAGTCTATTCGACGTCTCCGAAGGCTTCCTCTAGTTCGGACAAATGGACAGTCCAGAAAAGCCTTGATGCCATGACGAAGCCTCAGACGGGGTCCTGCCTGCGAAGCAAGAACACGGCGAATTTGAGTTCGGCTAGAATCTATCTCCGCGTATATGGCCCAGGCACGTTCGCGCTTCGGTACAAGACATCCACGGAATATGGAGATTGCCTGAACATCTATGTCGACCAGGAGAATGTCGTTTCTGGAGAAGGATACGATACAGACTATGTGCCTGGCCAGGCGACATCGCCTGCGGATGAGTCTGAATGGATGACGGCGACGTTTCAAGTCCCTGGAGGCGTGGCTGAGAAAGGCTCCCAGGCGGGGACATACTACCATGAAATTCTTATCGAATATGCAAAGGATGAATATGAGCCTGACGGCCCCGTCAAACCGAATAAAAAGGACTATGACGGGGATACGGAGTGGTATAATGAGGATTTGGCGGCCTACAATGAAGCCAAACCATATTATAATGATTGTGTATGGATTGACGCAGGATTCTTTCCCCTTGAAGAGGATGAAAACTATGTCGTGACGAAATGGGGGACCGTCTGGCAGCAGGATGACGTGACTTTAAACGTGGATTTGGGAACAGACGTGACGTTTGTGGATTCATATGAGGTGCTCGTTGATACGAATGCCTATGATTTCGGCTATGTCGTGCGCTATACTCTGAATGGCAAAATGCCTTCTGGCGCCAGCGAGCAGATCCAGGAGCGAGAAGCCGTCAAACTGACTGAGACATGCACAATGACGACGGCGGTGTTTTCAGGTTCGGTTAAGGTACCGACAGTTCAACCTGTAACCTTGAATTTCACGCGCAAGGGCGCTACTCCAGTCATTTCGTTTCTTGCGGATCAGTCAGGCGAAAACGGCCAGGCTTATTCGGTGACAACGACGACGCAAGATGGCGTCATCTGGTATCGCATCGGGGAAGAAGCCCCGTGGAGTAGGCTTGATTCGCAGCCGCTGATGGTCAATACGGCAGGCATCCTTTACGCCAAGACCGTGCCCGCCAATGAAGCCGCGATTGAAAGCGATGTGGCTTCCGTGACAATCCAGATGGCGGAACCGCCTGTCATCAGCGCCATGTGCGGCGACAGGCCGTTCACTAGCGGAGAGATGATTGATGAAAATGAATCGGTCCAGTTCAAGCATGAGCCTAAGGCAGGCACTGTTGTACGCTATAGCATTAATAGCGGCGATTGGGCGGAAATGCCATTGGCGGGTTTCCTTGTTGCCGAAAAGGCTGTGGTCAGGTTCAAGGCGCAGACGGACGCGGGGGGCTTCAGTTCCGTTATTGAGTATGTGGTCAACAAGGCTACCACCACATTCAGGTTTTCAGGGGATTCAGCCTTGCGCAATGGGTGGAATCTCATCAGTTTCCCAATCTACCTGACTTCGGCGAATATCAGGGAGTTTTTGGCTTTGACAGATGGTTTTTTCACGCTTGACAATGGCACAAGCCTTATCTCTGCAAATTCCATTGAACCTGAAAAAGCCTATTTCTGCCACTTTTCAGCCACCGCCACCGCCGCTGGAGACATGGAGTTCCATGGAATGGAGACCGAAACGGCCCCTGAACTCAAACCAGGCTGGAATCTGGTGGGCGTCGCAGATGAGTGTCAAATGGAGAATGCGTGGTCATGGAATGGAAAACGCTTCGTCTATACGGAAAAACTCGTTCCTGGCAAAGGATATTTCATACTCAAAATACGGTAAAAATGAAAAAAAAACAAAAAAATGCATTTTTTTTTCATTTTGCGCTTGAACTGTGCGAAAGCAAGTATAAATTAAATGCGTTACAACAAAATGAGCCATGGGCGCAGTGTCTTTATGAAAAATGGGGACAAGGCGAATTCCAAGATCATGGACATGGAGAAATCCAGCCGTTGGTTAAGGAAAAATGAACAAAGGGTCTCATTTTGTGTGAAAAAAAACGCAAAGGCTGTTTGACAATATAATTTCAACGTTTATCTTAATAGGTGATTTGTATTTTGTTTTGTTTTTTAGATAGTCATTTTCAATTGGTACAGTCTTTGGTGACAGAGATTGTCAAAGCACAAAGGAGGAATGGTCGGGGCACAGGAATAATTAGGAAAAAAGAACGATTTGTTATTTTATTGATTTTTATTTAGGTTTAAAATTATGGTTGCCGTCAAAAGATGGCAGAGTCAAACAAACAAGGAAGGATTCCAAAAATGAAGAAAGCTCTCGCAACTATTATGGGTCTTGCTTTCGCAGTCTCTGCGATGGCTCAGTACCTGATCTACGACTACAATGTCAGTTTCAAGCGCGTCGATGCTCAGTACACGAAGATCAGTTATTCGTTTGATGAGTATGACGGCAAGAGAAAGGACTACACTGGTTACTTCGATTCTTTCACCACCGCATCCGACAAAATCTCTGGTTATGTCGTGATCCCCGCTTGCTATGAGTGCAACGGCGCATGGGCAGAATTCGGTTCAGCAGTTTACGCTGTTGATATCCCAGAAGATTACGCAACGACGTTTGCAGTTGCCAATTCCTTCATGGTTACTGAAGGAACAGAAGATGCCTACATTTACCTCACCCGCAATGGTGACCGCCTCGGAAAAGATTTGACCAAATACGGCAAGATGATTGTTCCTGCTGATATTGCAGAGGCAAAGGGCATTTCACAGGAAGTTGGCCTTTTCAGAGGCAAAAAGATCCTGTGGAAACTCCATGCTGCAATTGATGCCGCAATGTTCGGCAAAGGCGCTGGTGTCCGTGTTCTCCGCAGGGAGAGCGAAGACTGCCCATTGCTGATCAATGATACCTTGGCTGGCTTCCCCACCAGTCTGAAGGCTCTCAAGCAGGCATGGCTTGTCTTGACGTATGATGTTCCGATGCTGTATGGCGAAGATGGTCTGCCTGTTAAGGTTTATCCGCCAGTCAATGTTTCCTTCAATCCTCTCTGCATCGAACCCGTTTACTATGGTTTCCTTGGATATCAGTCCTTGGAAGGCGCTGTTAGCAATGCTGGTTTCGGTACCGTTACCGTTGCTACCACGAAGGGTGGCGTCAGTTTCTGCGGTGGCACGGCTGGTTCTTCCTGTGTTGCTATCAACAGCATCAGCGGTTCCACAGTTGGTTATTTCAACTATGATGGTTTCTGCGAAAAGGCTCCATTGTTTGACATCTGCTCACTCGATGGTCTGAACAACGCTCCTATCGCTGGTACCTTCACATTCAAGTTGAACTCCAACCTCAGCAAGAAGTTCGGTGGTTCCTATGAGACCGCTGATGACTATATCATCGGCACCAAGTACAAGGGCTACTATCTCTTCGATGTTACCCAACTCTACATTGCTGAATAAGTGAAAGAGTGAACAAATCATCGGCTATATAAACTGAAAAGTTTATTTGGTAGAATGAAGTTCAGAAAGAGCGGTTGGTTTACGAATCAATCGCTCTTTTTTTTGCTTTTTCCAATAGTAAAAGTGCATGTGTCTCTAGAAGAAAGTCAGACAAGGTAATGCAGGGGAAAGAGCAAGAGTCAAAAGGAAACATCATGGAAATGAGAAGGCTGATAGGACAATATGGCGAAATGAATACAAGAATTGCGCAATGCGTGTTGCTCCTGTTGCTTTTTGGCATGAATTGCCTATGCAATGCTGAATGGGATTATTCGCATTGGAAAATCGCCAAGTCATACGCTGACATCAATGCTGCGAAGAAAGAGGCGCGGGACAACAATCGCCCGTTGCTGATAGCATTCTCACAAATGAAAGGCGATGATGCCAGTAGAGAGTATTGGCGTACAGTCGCATGTGATGGAAAAAACGGCCATGACAAATACTGCGAGTTGGGTACTACCGAAACGGACCATCCGATTTGCCAATTTGCGGAGAAAAACAAAATTGTCCTGCTATACGTTGAAATGTCAGTATTTTCTGCTTTGAAAAACAAAATACAAGGAAAAGAGTACAAGAAATACCTGCCAAGGCCGCCTTTCAATGAAAGCCCCATCTATTATATGGTGCATGTTAAAACGAATGCGGACTGCGAAACGGAGGATGCCAATGTGCTGAATGTGGGAAATGATCCAGGCGATAGGGTGGATTTCATCTTTGGCTACCTGGGGCAGGATGGTGAATCAGTGTATGACAGTATGGGGCAGGCCTCGGAATTGATTGTTGCGATGACGGGCGATCAAGGGTTTGAAAGATTCAAGTCGAACATTGAGACAATATTTTCAAAAAAAGCATCTGAATATGGTGATTTTGAAACATACGGTCTTGTGATTAAAACGTCAGAAGGCGGAGAAGAGCCTGAGCCAGATGAAAATGATGGCACGTGTATTAGCAAGGCGATGGCGTCAGTGGAAATCGGGAAATGGACAACCGATTATTTCTCGGCGAAATCAGAGGCGAAGAAAGCATACAAGCCGTTGGTCGTGGCGTATGTGAAGAACATAACATTGGCAGAGGCAAAGGCTTTGGATGCATACGTGCAGACCTCTGTTTTCAAAAATGCTTTTTCAGAGAACTATCTGGCTGTCATCAATGCGAGAAATAGTGATATTAAGCCTATAAGCCGTTCGGAATTGATTTATCTTCGAAGTAATGGCACTATTGTCGGCAGATTGAGCAACGATCCGAAATCTCCCTCAGACGGAACGGTGGCCACTGTGGCTAATTTCAAAGGGGACAATGCCAATAAGTTCTTGCAGTTTGCAACATTGGCTGCTGACAAGGATGAAGAGGCCAACAATGCACAAGGCAAGGCGATCCAGATTGAAGGCAAGGCTTCCAATATTCTGATTGGGGGCGTGGATGCCGTTGACTGGTTCAAGTTCACTACGGTTGATGCCAGCGAAACTTGCGTGTTTACGCTGAATTCAAATAATTCGATGCCTGTGAACATTGAAGTTATTAAAGAGGATGGCGGTGCCGTAGAGGACACAACAAATGGAGATATGAAGGATGGCATTCAAGTCTGTTACAAGTCTTCTGGAGCCAATGAAACCGCGTATCTCAAGGTTGCCTCAAATGGTATTTCGCAGCCCAGACCCTATTCGATAACGGTTAAAAGGACTGTTAAAAACTATGCGGTGAGTTTCGATGGTGAAACAAAGCGGTCAATGTTTTCAAGTGAGAGTCTTTTAGAGATACCCGTGACGTTGACGGAACGCAATAGGCAGGCTGGTGAAGTCAGCGTCAAAGTCAAGTTGGCTGAATATGATGAAGACTTGATTGGCGTGGGTCTGCGGGCGACTCCGATAGGAGCGCTCAAGGCAACCCAGACGTTGACTTGGACTGATGCCGAAAAGACTTCTTCGACGACCAAGGTTGTCTATCTTTTGCTTCCATATCTCACAGACGATGATGCAACATGGGAAGGTCATAAGGATATCGGGTTGGAATTGCAGGATGTCTCCTCAAATGCAGTCGTTGGAGCGTCTGGCAAGATGACCATAGAGTTGATTTCGGAAGTTGATTCTGTCGTTTTTGTGGATGGCGATACAGCCAACGTGACGATGCAACGCGGCGGGGTGCCAGTATCATTTTTAATCGCGGCACCTGAGACGTCTGCTGTCTATTGGGAGAAGATTTCTGGGGAAATTCCAAATGGCCTGGAAGTGAGTGTGGAAAAGACGGATAATGTCTATGAGTTGATATTGACGCCAGGCGATGTGACGGAAGGAAAATATGAGTTCACTATCAGATTATATAGCATGGAGGATGGAATTCATCGCAAGAACGGTGGTACCATGAAAATTACATGCACAGTGAATGGAATTGCGGATGGAAATCCATTCGGTAAAAGTGGGACCAGATTCGCGGGAACAGTGCTGGAACCGACTTCAGAAATTGATTTTGCAAAAGATGTCACGGGAATCATTGACGTGATGGTCGGCGAAAATGTCATTGAGGCAGAAGTCAAAACCCGCTTGGGAGAGATAATGCTGGCTACTCCGACATGGACTAGTATAGACCAAGGTGAAAACGGGATATTGACAGCGATTATGGATGGAGAAGACACTGATAATGTCTATCATTTGACATTCATGGTGGGGATGGATGGAACCATTGATGGCAGCGTTTTGACGGTCAATGACAAGAAGACTGGCAATGAGAATTCATACGATATTATCGGTCAGGCATTGCCAGAGGTTTTTTCCACTGCTTTGAATGGCTTTGAAAAATACTATACCGTTGATTTTGCTCCCTTTAATCCTGAAACATGGGAAGCGTTGACGGAAGGTGACCACCGTGGCTTTGGCGGGATGAGATTTTCCATCAATGAGAATGGCATTGTGGAATACCACGGTTTCCTGCCGAATGGACAGCGGTTTGGAGGAAAGACAACTATTCGCAACGGCATGGTTGTTCCATACTACAATTATCTGGAATTTACGGTTTTTTCAGAGATGGCGATTGATAATGAACCCACAGGGCAATGGTTTGGCTGCCTGATGAGAATCTATGATCATAGTGAAAACATTGAAGGCATCAAGGAAATTTGCATCGATTGTACGGAGAGCATGCCAGAACCTGTTTCCTATCCAGTCTGGTATCGTGCTGATAATGCCAAACTTTATATGAGGAGTTGCGGAAGTGCATTTGATAGATATAAGTCTTTGGCTACACAGTTGTCCAAAAGAAATGAGAACCGATGTTACTTGGTGGTTGAGCAGCCACAACTGGATAATGAAGGCGTGACGGTTGTCACACCACGTCTTCTGGAATTGGAGGAAAACGATGAGGGGACGTTTATATGTTCGGGTGATTCTCTTTTTAATGTAGGACTGACATATAGCGTTGAACAGCAGGGCCAAAGTACTGGCGATGAAACACTGATAGTCCGTGATGGCGAATTTTCTGGTACTATCACGTTGTATTCACGCGGTTTTGAGGATGACAAGCGTACTGTGGAAAAAGTCACTGCGAAAAAACATACTGTGGAAGTCCATGGCATTTTGGTCGCGGCGACAGAATACTGTTGTTCTATAGACATTCATCCTGCTGGAGCGGGTTATTATCTCTTCAATGGTATCAGTTATCCCGTGAGAATCTACTGGAGGGACTCGGTCGTTGAATGGGACGGCTCATTAAGAGAGGATTGTTTTGCTCCTCCTGCCGAAAAGTTGTCGCCAAGTATGGCCAATGGCGTGGCATGGCCCGAAGGAGCAGAGGACGGGCAGGTCATTTCTGGATTGTCGGATGGCGGTGCCGAAGTGACATTCAGCACGATTGCGGATATTCTTGCGGTGGGTGACAATAACACACCAGACGATTTCACCGATGATATGGTCAAAATCATAAAAGGGGAAGATTCTCTGTCACTGGCACCAGGCAACTGGACGCTGTGCCCCATCGACTTGAACGGAGGCAAAAGTGAGGGCGAACCCATGACCTTGAAGGTTTCAGATACCGTTGCCATGGAGTTGGAATTGACTTGTGGCTGGAACTTGATTGGTTTCCCAAAGGTGTTTGACGTTGATTCCCTGACATGGGACAGTGTTCCTGCTTTTGATGCTCTATGTGATAATCTGAAGTCCAAGCCTCATCATACATTGGATTCGCGAGCGATGGTTATGACTGATTCCTTGGAACCAGGCAAAGCCTACTGGGTATATGCAACAGAGCCGCAATCGTTCAAACTGGCAGGAAAGAATCCACAGTCTGGGTTAATCAACCCGACAATTGGCGGCTGGTGGAAAAAAACGGAAAAAGGAAAACTAGAATTTTGTACGGAGCCTACAGAGCATTACGGCGGCTGGTATTGGCAAAACAATCGGTTCGTGTATAAGCCAGCCTTTTGGCCCGCTTCGCAGTCCGCACAGAACAAGTAGCCCCTCCGCTCGCTTTGCGAGCGGCACAGGACGGGTGGCCCCCAGTCCGCTCCGCAGTCTGCTGATGGCGAGTATCTAGGACATAGCCGCGTTAGCGGCGAAGGAAGGGTAGCCGTGGGTGGAGCGCAACGATATAGCCGCGTTAGCGGCGAAGGAAGGGTAGCCGTGGGTGGAGCGCAACCGCGTTAGCAGTGGAGCGCAACCCACGGAAAACCGCGTGAATGTCTGGTGAGCCGCGTAGCGGCGATGGGAACATGTTGGAGGGCGTAGCGCAACCGCGTTAGCGGTAAGTGTAGCCCTTAGGCCCGCTTCGTGGTCTGCCCATGGACCGAGTAGCCAGAGACAAAGCCGCGTAGCGGCGATGGAAACTGTCTGGTGGGGGAGCACCGTCGCAAAGCGACAAACGAAGCCCACGAGCAGACATGGAGATATTTAGAGTGCAGTACATATTTTATGAACAACCCAAAGGAGAAAACATGAACATGAAAATGGAATGGTTGAAAGGACTGGGCGGCATGAAAATCAGTGTGTTGCCATGGATGTTGCTTCTGGTGCTGTTTGGCATGAACTGCCTGTGCGATGATGATGAACCGTGGGATTATTCACACTGGAAGGTTACCAAGAAATCAACAGTATATGCGGATATCAACGCGGCGAAAAAAGAGGCACGGGACAAAAAACGCCCGTTGCTGATTGCCTTTTCAAAAACGTCTGGATGTGTCGCCTGCACAGAGTACTGGCGTAACGTCGCCTGTGATGGGAAACATGCCCATGACAGATATTGCAAGTTGGGCAATACTGTAAATGATCATCCGATTTGCAAATTTGCGGAGGACCATAAAATTGTATTGCTCTATATTGATGCATCAATCAATGCCTTGGTCAATAAAATTCAGGGAACTGAATATAAGCAGTATTTGCCGCGTCCCCCTTTCAACGCAACCCCCATCTACTTCATGGTGCATGTGAAGGATGATGCGGACTGCGAATCGGAGAATGCCGACCTGTTGAATGTGGGAAATGATCCAGGCGACCAGGTGGATTTTATCTTCGGTTACTTGGGGCAAGGTGGAAATGCTGTGTATGACAGCACAGGGAAGAAATCAAGTCTGTCTGTTCTGATGACAAACAACCAAGGTGTTAAAAGTTTCGAGTCAAACATTGAAACAGTTTTTTCGGAAAATTCAGGTTTCAATACATACGGTCTGTCTCTGGAACCACCTGATGGCGGAGATGATCCTGAACCTGGTGATGAAAATGATGGCTCGAGCATCAGCAAGGCGATGGCTTCAGTGGAAATCGGGAAATGGACTACCAACTATTCATCTGCAAAAACATCGGCGAAGAGTAAGGGCGAGCCATTGGTCGTGGCGTATGTGAAGGACATGACGTCAACAGAAGCCAAGGCCTTGGACTCATACGTGCAAACGTCTGATTTCAAAAATGCATTTTCCACGAACTATCTTGCTGTCATCAATGCTGCTAATAACAGTGACATCACACCAAAAAGCAACGTGGAATTAGTTTATCTTCGCAGCGATGGCACCATTGTCGGCAGATTGAGCAATGATCCCAACGCACCCACGGACGGCACGGTGGCCAAGGTTGACAATTTCAATGGGGACAATGCCAATAAATTCTCGCAGTTTGCCACATTGGCTTCTGACAAAGATGAAGAAGCCAACAATACAAAAAATGGTGCCGTTGTGCTTGGAACAACGGCGTCAGGAATTCAGATTGGCGGTGTGGATGCCGTGGATTGGTTTACATATACGGGAGGAGAGGCCAAGAGAGGGTCAGACGATTACAACATGACATGGCAGTTTACACTGAAAGGTGAAACAGATTCATCAGACAAAGTGAATGTTGCGATTTTCAAAGAGGGAAATAACACATCCACACCAGAATCAGACAAAGAAATTGTTTTAAATAAAAATGGTGAGACCATCAATTACAACCCATCTGCCTCCAATGAGAAAGTGTATCTCAGGGTCAAATCAATTGACATTTCTGAACCAAAACCCTATTCGATAACTGTTACACAGAAAGTGGTCAATTGCACTGTGAGTTTTGACAAGAGCGAGATTAGAAAGCAATATAAAAATGAACCAGATGAGGATGAGTTTGTGTTTGTGGAAATTCCTGTGACATTGTCGGCGGTAAATGCATCTTTGGAAAAAGATGTTGATGTTACAGTGAATATGGATTATGATAAAGAAACTTTTATAGATGGTAATGAATTTGATAAATGGAAAAAGAAAGGATTAAAACTAGAAGAAAGCGACACAGAAAATGAAGGAACAAGTAGTCTAACACTTACTTGGAAAAAAATAGATACAACAGTTTTTCCATCAAAGAAGATTGTCAAACTTTTATTGCCAAAATTAGATAATACTGATGCGACATGGGATAAGTTGAAAATAATAAAACTAGATCTAGAAAATAAACAGGATGATCAGAATGTGGACTTTTTGCCAACACCGTCAATGACTGTGGCACTCTATACGACGGTGGAAAAGGCTGGACTTAATCCTGATCAACCTGATGTTGAATTTGAAGGCGAAGTCGCTAAAGTTACTGTGGATAATTTGGATGATAAAGTTTCACCGAAAACATACAACATTGAGATACCTGAAGGTACAGAAGATGTTTATTGGAAAAAAATAGAAGGTGATTTTCCAGATGGTTTGGTTAAAATTGAGAAAAGTGACAATGGATATCAGTTGGTTTTGTCGAACGAAATTGAGAATCCTACAGATACTGAGTCCCCTAAGACATATTCATTTAAAATAATGTTGTATAGTGTGAAGAATACCTATCATGAAATCGTGGATGGCGGAACTGTGAAAATAACGTGCACTGTAACGCCTAAACAGGCGGACCAGTCCGCAACACGGTTCAAAGAACCAAATACCAAGATTTCTGGAGCCATACTGGAAGAGTCAAAAGAGTCGGAAGGAAAAAGAAACCCAGAGAGCGGAGATAGTTCATCTAAAAAGGATGTCAAAGGTTCCATTGATGTGACAGTTGGAGAAGAGAATAAAGTTTCAGCAACAGTGATAACGTGCTATGGCGAGGCAACGTTGGAGGGAAAATGGACTGACGATGATGATCCCTCAAAATTGATGGCAACGTTGGATGGCTATACTGAGGATAACTATCATTATCAATTGAGACTAGCGGTGGATGTTACAGGCAAAATTGATGGTAGTGAATTAGCAGTCACGAACAATGATACTGATGTTAAGTTGTCCAATGATATTATCGGTCAGGTGAAAGAGTACTCCG
>JAGCTA010000047.1 GCA_017963875.1 Victivallales bacterium
AAAGGACAGGCGGACGTTGCCGCCGCAAACGACTGTGCGGCGATAGACGCCGAAGCCGCGCTTGGAAAAAAGTTCGCCTGCGTCATAGCAGCCAGGGACTGCGGCAACGGTGGTTGTGGGGATTGATAGTGGTTCTGAGCAATCGCCTTCCTGGAAGCCGAACTGCCAGATGCCATCAAGAATGGTTTTGTAAATAGGTGGGTTCCTCTTAAAATCTCCAAGCGAGCGCTCGGAGCACCAAACAGAAAATCCCCGAGCGAGCGCTTGGAGCACCAAACGGAAAATCCCCGAGCAAGCGCTCGGAGCAATTAAATATCTCGGTTGGAAGAATATGCGGGGCCGCCTGCGGCGACATAGCCGCCACTAGCGCCCTTGGCGTCCTTTCCAATCCAGAAGGAATAGAAATCGCCTCGGTTAAGCATGAACGAGAACTTGAACGGGCGATTAGCGAGCGTTGCGATGGATGCATTCTTCCAGCGGATTTCCGCACAGGTGGAGTTTCCCCTGAAGCCAAGGCAGTCGTCGCGAGTGAAGCCTTCGATTGGCTGGTTGTTTTCATCAAGGCATTCGACTGAAAGAATGCTGCCAGAGGTATTTGCGTTGACAAAAAGCCCCGTGCCTTTGGTGAAGACAAGTTTGCGTGTGATGATACCTGCGCGCGGGAACGTGGCGCGTAGCGACACCATGCCGTCACGCCGCAGTTTTGCGATACCGACGGCACCGTTGCCGTACATGCCGTTGCGCAGACTGCTTTCTGTGTATTCGGGCGCACCGCCGTAGGCGGAATAGTAGAACCAGAGTTCATCACCAACGATAAGCGCAAGGCCCGCCGTTGGTTCGATATAACCGAATTCCCAAGAGTCTGGCGTGCGTCGCGCGGGGATGAAGGATGTGCGGTCTGGCCGCAGGAAGTGGAAACCGTCGCGGCTATAACCGACGTTTAGTTCGGTCAATTTAGGCTGAACAGCACGCTCGCCGACCCCGTTCGGCGGCCCTTGGAGAATTTGGAACAGTCCGAGCATGATGCTTTCGTAAGCGACGGCATCAAAATTATAAAGTTGTGCTTCGGAGTAGAGAGCGTGGTCCATGAGGTCAGCACCCATCCAATAGGGTGGTTCGCCTGGTTGCCAGATACCTGACTGGAGGAAATCGTCCGCCTCCATGTATCGGCGGCAGCGGCCACGCCGTTTGGGGAGGTATTCGCGAATGCTTTGTACCCACTTGTGCCTAAATGGGTTGTAGAAAGCGGTGCTGCGATCTCCCTCAATACCAGTTTCTGTCGGCTCGCTCCAATGGATGCCGTCGGGCGAAGTGAACATCTTTCCAGGCTTGTTTCCACCAGGCTCGCGGACGAAGAACTTGAAGCGCTGGTTCGGGTCAGAGGAATCTGCATCCAGCCAGACGGAGCCTGAATCGGGGTGGAAATCCTCTGAGATGATGACGTTGGTCCCTGGGACGATATCGAGGCTTGGCCGTTCCCAATGGATGCCGTCGGTGCTGGTGGCGTATGCCATGCAACCCGTGTAACTGCACATGTACCACATCTTGAAGATGCAGTCGGTTGGGTCGTACCAGATACCGCCGCATTTCGGCAGCGTGCAGGGCGGAAGACCGTTGTTTTCGCGTTCATGCTTCGTCTCTGGGTAGAAGACTGGATTGCAGGTGTATTTGATGGGATGATGGTGGGTCGGCACCATGCTGTTGTCTTCAAGAAGGAAGTCATCGACAAACAACTGTCGGCCAACGTCAATATTAATGACTGCTGGAGGATTCGCTAGATAAGGCACGCGCATCGGCTGGAAGTCATTCGGGTCGATGTTCCGTGGCGGCCAGACTTCTGGTAGTTCAATGTTGTTGTAGAGTTTTTCAGACATGAGGCACCTTTACATGGGGTTGATTTCCTGAATTAACGGTTGGATGGTGATGTCAGTGATGTTTAGATGATCGGGGAGTTCGGCCAAATCAAGAATCAGTTTTCCCATTTCATTCGCGTGGATGCACTGTGAACGAGTTTCGGGCGTGAATGCAGCGATGTTCGCCGCCGTGTTGAACCCCGTGTCGCCCCAGGACGGTGTCACGCAGAACACGCGGACGCCATACGGGCGGAGTTCCGTGTAAAGTCCGTGGCTGAATTTGGACAAACCTGCCTTCGCCGCAGTATAGACGCTCCAGGCAGGCCAGGCGTACAACGCACAGACGCTAGAGATGTTGACAATCAGGCCGCTCTTCTTCTGCTGCATGATTTTTGCGGCTCGTGAACAGCCGAGGATGGTGCCTGTCAGATTGTTGTTGATGACATTGATGATGTCTGCATCATTCTGTTCGGCGACTGGCAGAATGGCACCGCCGCCGCCTGCGTTGTTGATGAGGACATCGACATCGCCGACCTGCACCATGAGGTTGTCCCAGTCTTTGCCAGAGGAGACATCTGCGAGAACCGCATGGACGCCGAGTTCGTTAGCGGTGTCCTTCAGTTTCTGTTCATTGCGCCCCGTAATCCATACATTCGCGCCTGCTTTCTTGAACGCTTCGGCGATGCCCTTCCCGTAGCCGCCCGAACCGCCTGTGACAATGACTTTCTTCCCAGTGATGTTCATGATTTTTTGCTCCTTGGTTTTGTTTGTGCCTTCACGACCTTCTCGGTAGTTTTCAGACTTGCAAGATACGCCTCTTCGACAGGAGTGATGGTTTTCTGCTGGTATTTACGGTATTCTCTGTGCGCCTTTTCGATGGCCGCGTCATGCGAAACCTGCCCCGAACCTTCCAGCAGTTTCCTTCCACCAGAAGAGAGAATAGCATCCAATTGCCGAATGTAGTCCGCCATATACATGGGGCGGTGTTCGATTGCGCTGATTTCGGCAAAGTCGAAATAGCCCGAAACGAGGTTGTTTAGCACCTTCAACTCGTTTTCGTCCAGATAGTTCTTTGCAATTTCAACATCTCTCATCACGGGAAATGCTCCCGCGAAGTTGCGAAGGCCCATGAACTCCTTGTTGGCATCGGCCCTTTCGAAGATTACCTCCGCCGCCGTGTGCCCGTGTGCCGCATAATGTAACTTGTTCTGGACGATTTTGAAGAATTGGATGGATTCTGCGCTCTTCGGATCGTAGTCCACGCTGGTCGCATAAAGGTCAAGCACTTGGCGGTAAAGCACCTTTTCAGAGGAGCGGATGTCCCTGATGCGGTCGAGCAATTCTATCCAGTAGTTCCCTCCGCCATGCCCCTTCAATCGTTCGTCATCAAGAGCAAACCCCTTGATCATGTACTCCTTTAGGACTTTTGTGGCCCAAATGCGGAATTGGACGCCACGTTGCGATTTTACACGGTACCCAACAGAGATGATGACATCAAGGTTGTAATATGCAATGTCTCGACTGACCTCGCGGTCACCCTCCATTTGAACTGTTGCAAAATTTGCAACAGTTGCCACCTCTGACAATTCTCCCTCTGCAAATACATTCCGTATGTGCCTAGAGATAGTGGACTTATCGCGCTCGAAAAGAGCCGACATCTGGTCTAGCGACAGCCAGACAGTATCACCCCGTAGACTGACGTTTAGTCTGGCAAGCCCGTCTTCCGTCTGGTAGATGATGATTTCGCCATGTTCTTCCATACTATAATCCTTTTTCAATTGTTGTCTTGCGGCAAGTGATGGTAACTCCGAACTAAGTTCGGAGATGCTAGTTGTCGGGGGGACGGTACGAAAAGCGCCGCGTCGCTACTACCGTCTCCTGTCTTTACGTCTAAAGTCTTCGCTCACGTCTCTCGTCTCGAGTCTCACGTCCCGTCAGTCACGTCTCTCGGCGACGGCGGGACGCCGTCGCTACTACCGTTTCCCGTGGGTCGCACGTCGACGGCGGGACGCCGTTTCCCGTGGGCCGCACGTCGACGGCGGGACGCCGTCGCTACTACCGTTTCACGTGCGCCGCACCTCGACGGCGGGACGCCG
>JAGCTA010000363.1 GCA_017963875.1 Victivallales bacterium
CTATCGTCATGCAAATGAAGTCCTTGCGGAACTTCGCGGAAAATCCATGGAATTTCTTTCCTCGAATTTAAAATAGAACTGCAATCGGATGGTTAGAGATTAAAATGAATGGGAACACAGACATTGCAGGACAAGACGAATGGAAATGGACGTTTCGTTCACCACAGGCGGCGGCTGAACTGGGGCAATGCCCTCAGAAATTGCTGGAGCATGCACCGTTGATAAAGAAAAATCCCATAAGAAATGTGTTTTATACAGGGGAATACTATATCAAACAGGACAAGCGAGGCGGATGGCATTTGAGGCGTGAATGGAAAAGTGCCGAACTTGTTGAAAAGAGGCACGTTCCCATTGTGGAGTACATGGCTGTTGGTGTGTGTTCACAAGGGGAAATGATAATCACGCGTGCCTTGAAGACGTCTGTCTCGGTCAAGGAATGGCTTGCAAGGAAAATTTGTAGTGAAGCGATACGTGATGAGATTCTGCCTGTCGCGGAACGCTATGCCAGATTTGTTCGAATGGTCATGGAGGCTAAAATATTCCATCCAGATTTTCATGCGGGAAATGTCCTTTTCGTTCCAGAAACAGGGGATTTTGCCCTGGTTGATGTGAGCGAAATTCGAAGGGCGTTTTTCTTCGATAGGATTCAGGCATGGAGAATGCACGGGAGCGTGATGGTATTTCAACGCCTTTTGGAAAGGAGCGATATGTTGCATCTTCTGGAAATGACTGGAGTCAAAGAGCCCCAAAAAACATGGCGAAAGTTGTTGATGGAATCGTCAAAGCATCTGTTTCATTCATGGAAGAAACGGAGCCGCCAGTTGCTTGAAGGGCATCCGCGTTATTCAGTGCGGGAAGGAGACTGGATGAGGATGGTCGATGCCTTGGGTAAGCCGATGACCTGCAAAAAAAGTCTGAAGGTTTCTGGCGCTTCCGTCGAAGACGCCCAGAAACACGCATTGGCAGATTTCTTTCTGCAACAGGCGAATATCCCGCATCGGCAGTTGCTCGCATGGAACACAAAAACTGGGGAACTGAGGAAGGAAGACTGTGTTGTGGAAGAGGTTGAGGAGTTGCCGATTGAGCTTTTGGAACGTTTGGATTCCTTGAAATTGAAAACGTCGTTGAATCAATGGGGAAGACGCAATGACGGAAAGATTCTTTTGATGGATCCAGCATCCGTTTTTAATCGGCTTCACTTGGATGATTCTATCCCAAATAGTTGATGGAAAAGTGAATATGGCACTTGAAGACAATGTTTTTTCGTACAGGACTGGCCTGAACTGGCTGGTTCAACGCCACTGTCTGCTACATGGCGGAGATGGCGTCACAAGGGTATTCAGATGCGAAAATGGCGGGATATGGCGAGTCGCAGATGGCAAGTTGGATTGTGATTTTGCATCTGAAATACTTGCAGCGCACGATGATAATGTCAAACAGGACCGCTGTATGAAAAAGGATTTGAAAAGAGGCATTAGTATGGTGGAGATAGCAGGGACAAAATATGTCGTGAAAGAATACCATCGTGTTTTCTCCTGCGGCCTTTTTTCACCAGACCAGCGGGGATGGCTGTGTAGCAATCGTTTGGAGGGCTCTGTCAAATGCCTTGGGTGGTATCACGATAGCCATCGCGGAGCCATCATCATGGAGCACGCAGGAGACCAATGCCTGAGTATGAGGCATTCATCGTATGATTTTAACTTAATAAAGCCCAAATATTACAGGGCTGGGCAGTTGATTGCGATGTTGCATGAGAAAAACATTTTCCATGCTGACCTCAAACCGAATAATTTTGTCACGCCTTGCCCAAATGACGTCTCTGACACAGTGGTTCTCATTGACTGTGACGATGTGCGTTTTCCATCAAGACTGTCAGTGGCACGTAGAGTCAAGAATCTGGCGCAGTTTTGGGGAGGCTTGTCATACGCTATCGTTGATGTGGAACATCGGAGGCTCATTGCAGATGAGGCAAAACGGGGATATTGCCACCAGACAGGAAGAGATATTTTTCTGGAGGAAAAGTGGCATGTCCTTTTCAACGCATTTGTTGAGGAGATTTATACTAGATTTGTTAAGGAATATCAGGAAATCGAGAATGTGATTTGGACATGAAGCCGTAGAGTATTATCTGACAGATGATTTCGTTGTCGTGTCTGAGCGCGTATGTCTTATATGCGTTCTCGGCTTTTCTGGAAATCGGCGTGCCATTGATGTGTCACGGATTCAGGTTGACGAGTCTGATGTCGCATGAGATGTCAAAAATCTCATGATATCGTTTGAAAAATCGGCGTAAGGGATTACATTGTAGTTTTGTCAGATAACTGATGATTATTTTTGTTTTCAACAAACCATTTTGAAACTGTCAGAGGTCTTTCCATGGGTTCAGTCAAAAAGAAACGCCGCAAGAAGATTGCGAAGCATAAGCGCCGTAAGCAACTGAAGGCAATGCGCCACAAGAAGAAGTAATTCTCACGTTGGTGCTTCTTTTGGAAGTCTAAGGCAGTGACCTGCCAGACGGTCTGGCGGTCGGCGAGTCCGTATGCAACAGGGTGATTGTCGAATGGCAGACGAAGGAATATTACGCATTGTCACAGTGAAGTTTAGTGCGCTGGCAGTAATCTTATTGTCAGTAATGGCTGGTGCGAGTCCGATGATGGATTCGTGCCAGTTTTCATTTCAGGTTCCTCCATTATCTGACTCCCTTCGAAAGGAATATTCATCCTGGAGTCATTATGCGGAGGGGCTTTATTATTCATTTCTCGGGAGAAAGCAGGGCAGAATGTTGGCGGCGCTTCAGGCCGCGCTTCGGCTGAATCCCGAATCCAATGTATTGCGTTCCAAATGGGTGGATTTTTATGTGGCTCATCCGAAGTATATGGAAAAAGCCCATAGGGATTATCGACCAATATATGAGGCTGCCCCGAAGAACGTGGATAATGTCCTGTGCTATGCTAAACTTCTTCGCTCGGCTGAAAAGAATGCCGCTGTACATCATGAGGAAGCGAAAGAGGTTATCCGCAAATGCTATGAAGAAACAGGTCGTGTCGAAGGGTGTCTGCTTAATGACAGAATCATTTTATGTGATCAGGCGGGGCGCAATCAGGAAATTGAAAAACTGATTGAGGAATTCCGTGGAAATCCAGGGCGAAAAAACACTTGGGCGGTTGATATCGCCGAAGCATACTATTGGATGGCCTGCATCTCGCAAGCCAATGACACGGAAGATGGGAAGGTGAAGAATCCTGCCTTCAAAGAAGAGTTGAAGACATGGCGTGAACGCAGTCTTGGACTGTTGGATAAACTTGATATCATGGCTTGCGACGGCATGGGGCTTTTCATGGCGTGCATGATTTATGAATTCTACGATGAATGGTCTGCACTCAATGGGTTGCTAATGCGGCTTCGCGGAACGGAATTCCAGCACCTCAGATGGTGGGTGGACTTTGCGTTGAAATGCGCGGATAAACTCCATCAATATGATGATTTATTCAAGGCACTGGACGAATTGGAGGTTGGCACAGACTGGCCGCTCCCCGTCCTGAAGAACATTGTCCAGGCATATCTTAAAAAAGATGAGTATAGAAGCAAGGCCATTCAGGTGCAGCGAATGATTGTGAGGGCGACACGCGGCAACCTTGAGGAGGGGATGTATTTGGCCGAATTGTTGCATTATCATGGCTCAAACAAGGAAGCATTGGCGCTGGTTGAGCAGATTCCAACGGAAACGATGAATCTCAGGTCAAGGCTGTTGAGAAACCGCATTTTCATGGCCAACGACAAACTGGAGGAAGCATATCGTGATATGGGCATTATCGCCTTTGAAAACAAAATGACTGCAACTCATTCGCTGTCACCAGTGTTTTATTACCAGTTTTCCATTGTCTGCCTGAAACTCAAGAAAAACGACGAAGCCTTGAAATATGCGAAGAAGACTCACGATCTGAATCCCGACAATCCGACATACTGCAATTTCTATGGCTATCTTCTCGCAGATTTCAATAGGGAACTTGATACGGCGGAAAAACTGATTCGGAAGGCATTGAAGAAGGAACCGAACAATATCGCCTACATTGACAGTCTGGCATGGGTTTTCTATAGAAAAAGAGACATTCGAGGTGCATTGAAGACAATGGCACGCCTGATGGAACTCGGGGGACTTGACGAAGACGACCCAGATGGCGAAATCAGCGACCATCTCCAGCAGATATTTTCGGCACTGAAAATGCAGAAGATGACGGAATATTTCAAGAAGGCAAAGAAAACAGATAGTGAATGACGTTTATTTTTAGCGGATATCGGAGTTGTTGGGCATCTATTCCAGTTGACTTTTGGAGCATTGGAAATATACTAATAAATTCGATGTCTTGTTGTACTACAACCACGGATTTGACGAAAGGAAAAAAGCAATGAAGCGCACATTGGTTCGGGATGCCCTGAACGAACAATTGATTGGACAGGAAATCACTGTCGCAGGGTGGGTACGCACACGGCGTGATTCCAAGGCAGGTTTTTCGTTTATAGAATTGAATGACGGCAGCAGCCAGGCAAATCTCCAGATTCTTGCTCCAGCCGAACTTCCCAATTATGCTGAACAGATTCAGAAACTCCATCCAGGGGCTTCGCTGAAGGCAATTGGAACGGTCGTGGCAAGCCAGGGCGCTGGCCAGGCAGTCGAACTCCATGCCACGTCAGTAGAGGTATATGGATTCTGCGATCCAATGGAATACCCGATGGGAAAATATCGCCTTTCTTTCGAGAAATTGCGTGAAATCCCCCATCTGAGGCCGCGAACCATTTCTCTGGGAGCGGTGATGAGGGTGCGCAATGTCCTTGCCTGCGCAGTCCATGAATTCTTCCAATCCAGAAATTTCTTTTATTTCAATGCGCCGTTTATCACGGCGAGCGATTGCGAAGGCGCAGGAGAGCAGTTCCAGGTGACGACTCTGGATCTTGAGAATGTGCCGAAGAATCCTGATACGGGAAAGGTTGATTATTCACAGGATTTCTTCGGGCGAGAAGCGCATCTGACGGTGTCAGGTCAACTTCATGCGGAGGCATACGCCTGCGCATTGGGCAGTGTCTATACATTTGGACCGACTTTCCGTGCGGAAAACTCGAATACGACACGGCATCTTGCCGAATTCTGGATGATTGAGCCTGAAATGGCATTCGCTGACCTCAATGACGACGCAGACCTCGCGGAGGATTTTCTGCGTTTCCTCATCAAGGCCGTATTGGAGAAATGTCAACCTGAACTCAAGTTCTTTACAGAACGCATTGACAAGGAGTTACTCGCTAATCTGACTCGCCTGGCGGATGCGAAATTCACCAGAATCAGTTATACGCAGGCCATTGAGGAACTGGAGAAGGCGAAGGTTGATTTTGAATTCAAACCCAGTTGGGGAATTGAACTCCAGACGGAGCATGAACGTTATCTGGCCGAAAACGTCTTCCATGGCCCCGTGATTGTCATGAATTATCCCAAGGATTTCAAGGCATTCTATATGCGTTTGAATGACGATGGCAAGACCGTCGCGGCAATGGATGTTCTGCTGCCCAGCGTTGGGGAGATCATTGGAGGCAGCCAGCGTGAGGAGCGTTTGGATGTGCTCATGTCCCGTTACGAGGAGAAAGGCATGGATGCCGACGCCTACTGGTGGTATAATGACTTGCGCAGATTCGGTTCTGTCCCTCATGCGGGGTTTGGGCTTGGTTTTGAACGCATGGTGCGGTTCTGCACAGGCATGACAAACATCCGCGATGTCATCCCGTTCCCGAGGACTCCTCTGAACGCGGATATCTGACATGTTTTGAGCGGCTGGGGCGGATGTGCGGTTGAACCAAGCACCGACGATGCCGCGTCATGAGTCTTGTTCTTTTTATATTTCTTGTTGGTGGCCGAATTGTAAGAGCGCATAGTGCGCATCTTGTCAATCGGCGCTTTTCTGAAGGAAATTATCATGGGCGGTTTTTTTGGTGTAGTTTCAACAGGAAGTTGTGTCAGTGATTTGTTCTTCGGTACGGATTACCACTCGCATCTTGGCAATCAGAGAGGCGGAATGCTGGTGTTGGGGAAGAAGGGGTTCAGCCGTTGCATCCACGATATCCGAAATGCCCAGTTCAGAAGCAAATTCCAATACGACGTTGACCAACTTGACGGCAATATGGGCATCGGCTCCATCAGCGATTATGGCGATCAGCCGCTGATGACATTCAGCCATCTTGGAACATTTGGCATTACCATGGTCGGCGTCATCACGAATCTGGAGGCACTTAGCAGAAGCGCCTACAGAAGCAACCATGCGCATTTCGCCGAAATGACGGAAGATGGCATTAATCCTACGGAAATGGCCGCGAGCCTTATCAGCATTGAACCGTCATTTGCCGATGGAATCAGAAGCGCACAGCAGAAAATCCAGGGGTCCTGTTCAATGCTGCTGCTTTCGGCAGACGGCATTTATGCCGTACGAGACCGCTTCGGAAGAACACCTGTCGTCATCGGCGAAAAAACGGAGAAAATCATTGTCAAGCGGACGGAGATTGTGGACGGGAAGGAGCGTGAAATCGAATACGAGGAGGAAAAGCATTCCTACGCCGCCACATTCGAGACATGCGCTTTCCAGAATCTTGACTACAAGGTGATTCGCTGGCTGGGGCCTGGCGAGGTCGTCCTGCTCAAGCCTGATGGAATCGAAGATATCTTGCCGCCGCTGCCAGTGATGAAACTGTGCACATTCCTCTTCGTTTACTATGGATTCCCAGCATCGAGTTATGAGGGAATCAACGTGGAGCAGGTGCGTTATCGCTGCGGTGCTGCGCTTGCCCGAAAAGACGGCAAGTTGGACGTAGATGCAGTGGCTGGTGTCCCAGATTCTGGGACAGCGCACGCGTTGGGATATTCTCAGGAATCGGGGTTGCCATATATCCGCTCATTCGTGAAATATACTCCGACATGGCCTCGCAGTTTCATCCCGTCAGACCAAAGTACGCGCAATATCGTCGCCAAAATGAAACTGATATCGATACCAGAGTTCATCCATGGCCACAAACTGCTGTTTTGTGAAGATTCGATTGTTCGCGGCACACAACTTCGCGATACCTTTGCGCGTCTGCCAGGGCTTGGAGCCAAGGAAGTCCATGTCCGTTCAGCCTGCCCGCCGATTCTGTTTAACTGCAAATATCTTAATTTCTCGCGTTCACATACCCTACTTGAATTGGCGGCACGGCGCGCCATCAAGAAACTTGAGGGCGGAGACTGTGAAGCAAACTTGGAGCAGTATTCAGATCCGACAACCGAAAAATATGCGCAAATGGTTGAAGAGGTCCGCAAAGAACTCGGCTTGACTGGACTTCGTTATCAGACCTTGGATGACCTTGTCAAGGCAGTGGGATTGCCGAAGGAGAAACTGTGCACTTACTGCTGGGACGGACGTGAGGAGTAGGAAAGGGGACAGCCTGCTGATAAATCAGTAGTTGGCTGTGTGAATTCTTTTCTCTTCTTGACTGAAAAGTATTTTAAACACACGATATCAACAGGAGGCAGCCATGAAAATAGCGAAAATAGGTCAGATTTTGGGAGCCGTATTAGCGGTTGCAATGACTGCAGATGGTGTTACGTTCCCGTTCCATGGCACCTTGTCTGGTGACAAGGTCGCCATCCATTCACGTGCGACCGTGAATTCTGAAAGCCTTGATTATCTGAAAAAAGGTGTGGAGATTGAGGTGTTCAGCGAGAAGGGTGACTGGTATCGCATCGGTTTGCCTGAAAATGTCCAACTATGGATTGAGCAGTCGGCTTTGGGCGAAAACGATACATTGCAGAAGAATGCGGTGATGTATGTCGGTCCGTCGCCGATTTTTTCAGACATCGGCAGCCTAAAGGCGGGGGACAAAGTCAAACGCGTCAACAAAGGGCCACATGATGGATTTGTGGCGATTACAGCACCGCCGTCCGCGCGGGGATGGATTTACAAGCGGTATGTCCAGATGCCGCCTGAATTAGCAGAGGATAATGTCGTAGCAAATCCTCCCGTGAATGTCACTGAAATTCAGAAAAAAGTTGACAATATGGTGGACACGACCAAACGCCAGGAGGAACTGAAGGCGACGATGGCCGCAGAAACGGCAAATCTCGCCGCTGACAGGGAAAAACTGAAGGCGATGGAAGCCGATGCCGCCAAACTTCGTTCTGAACGCGAAAAGATGGAAAACAGCCTGAAGACTCTTCATGAGGAAACGGCACGGCTGGAAAGGCAACGCGAGGAGGCGAGCCTGAAGGCAGCACAAGTCAAGGCGGAGC
>JAGCTA010000364.1 GCA_017963875.1 Victivallales bacterium
ATGAAGCAGACTGGCCTGGTCAGCGGATATTGGACGAAAGGCATGGGCAACAAATACAGCCCGAAATACGGTGCAATCTACGATTTCCAGCCGTACAACTGGCACACGGAACTGTTCTTCCTGCCTCAGGCGAAATATGCGAAGGATCATCCCGAATGGTACGCGTTCAACAACGGCAAACGCGAGGTCGATGTCGGGCGCGCGCATCTCTGTTTCAGCAACGTCGAAATGCGCAAGGCGTTCATCGAGAGCGTCAAGGAATATCTGAAGGACCATTACAAGCCTGGAACGATTCTCGGTGTCACCCAGGAGGATCGCTCGCGAGAGTACTGCCATTGCGAAAACTGCCTGCGGGATGACGCTGAGGAAGGCCCTGACCACACGGGTTCGTATGTCAGATTCCTGAACGCCGTTGCGGAGGGCCTTGAAAAGGATTATCCCGACATGCTCATTCACGGCGCGGGAAATTCCAGCGTCATGACTGAGGCGCCGAAAAAGACCAAAATTCACAAGAATGTCCTGATGGACGTCGCTTTCGACGGTTTGGATTTGGCTGGCGATTTCACTGGCTACGAGGCGAACGTGAAATATATTGAACTCGCAAAGCGCTGGAAGGCGATAACGCCTGGCGGGCTTGACTGCTGCGACTACGGCTCGACGTTCGACAACTATCTCTTCCCCTTCCCGAACTTCGACGGCCTCGCTGGACGCCTGCGCACCATGAGGGACATCGGCTTCAGGGGTGCTTGCACCATCAATGCTCACACGGGAAACATCGGCGAGTTCGCCGAACTGCGCACCTATCTCACGCAGAAACTCTACTGGAACTGCGACCTCGACCCATGGAGCATCATCAAGGAGTTCTGCGAAGGCTACTACGGCAAGGGTGGCACGCACATTCACGACTACATCCGCTGGTATTCCAACTTCCTCCGCAAGGAAAAGAAGGCCATCTTCACGATGGGCCACAATCCAGCGATTCTCTACGATGACGCATACGTCGCCAAGGCGAAGGAGTTCTTCGCGAAGGCGTACGCGGAATCAGGCGAGGAGGAACCATTCAAGACACGCCTCGACCGCAGTTACTACGCCATCCTCTTCCTTGATTTGGAAAACCAAAACAAGAAGGGATTGGACACGCCTGAACGGGATGCGCTAATTGAACGGTTCATCGCGGACTCCAAGCGCTTCAACGTCAGGATGCTCAGCGAACAGATCAAAATTGAGGACTATCTGGCGGAACTGACGCTGAAGGTCGAGACGCCTGATTTCTGCAAGGACATACCGCGGACCAGTTGGTTTGTCCACACGGTGTCATGCTATCCGCACTGGGGGTGGTGCAAAGTCGTTGACGACGAGACGTCCGCCTCAAAGCGCCCCGTCAAAATGGCGACGAACCATCTGGCGTGGTGCGTTTACAAGAAAGCGGAAATCCTGCCAGGCGCAGTGTTGAGTGTCGGTGCGTTTGACGTGTACGCATACGCCCGCATCGAGACGGAGGCGGCGGCGAAGCCTGAGGACGATGCATTCAAGTTCGGGTGGTATGATGATTCGCCTGACAAGCAAGAGGGGCGCGTCAAGGTCGGAGCGCTCAGCGACGGCAAATACCACTACGTCAAAGTGGCGTCAGACTGCATTCCGACTCTGACCGCGACGATATGGGTGGCACCGCTAGAGAATCCGTCCATCATGAAATCCATTTATGTAGACCATTTCCTGTTTGTCAGGAAAAAGTGACAAGGAGCCATCATGCAGACACCGAAATGCCTTGCCAAGTTTTCACCGATAAGCGAACCGTTTGATGCGCCGTTCAAATGTGCTCCCGTACTTCCTGACGCCTATCTAATGGAAGGCGACCTAGACGCGCGGTTCTATCGCAGAAACCACATGTTCTACGCGGCACCATCCATCGGGCGTTCAAAAGGTGGAAGGCTTTTTGCGACATGGTATTCGGGCGGCGCAATGGAACCGATGCTTGAAGCATTCAACATTGTCGCCATCAGCGATGACAATGGGCTTCATTGGAAGGAGATATTCATCGGCGTTGGAAATCCAGAGACGAAAAAACAGTTTGTTGACATGCAGTGCTTTACAGATCCGTCAGGCCGCTTCTGGCTTGGCTGGGGGCTGACCAACTGGGCGATTCCGAAAACTTCACAGGAGCATTTGGAGTGGTGGGCGATGACCTGCGACAATGCGGACAGCGATTCGCCCGTCTTCTCCGAGCCGATTTTCGTTGGATACGGCTTCATGCGAAACCAGCCGACGTTCCTCAAAGATGGACGATGGATTCTCCCCGCCTATCAGAAGGGCGGCGAACGCTACCAGTTCCTCATCTCGAAAGACAATGGCAAGACATTCGAGACACGTCTCGGCGGCAAAAAGCACCGTACGCTTTTCGATGAACAAATGTATCTGGAGCGAATGGACGGCTCCATACTGATGATTGCACGCGCATTGGATGGCTATCTCGTCGAAAGCGTCTCCACGGACGGCGGGGAGACATGGACGGATGCCGTTCAGACGGCGATTGAGAATCCACACACGCGCCCCTTCATCCGCCGTCTCCCGTCGGGGCGCGTCCTGCTCATCAACAACGAGCACAAGGAGGCGCGAATCAACCTGAAGGTCTATCTGTCGGAAGACGACGCGAAGACCTGGAAGTATTCGATGATGCTTGATTCGCGGGAGACGTCCTATCCAGACGCTGTATTCGGCGATGAAGGCGAAATCTACATCATCCACGACCATGGTCGTCGTTCGTTCAAGGAAGTCCTCGTCTCTCGAATCACAGAGGAGGACATCTTGGCGGGAGAAATCGTCACGAACGATTCCTTCACGAATCATATCATTGCGAAGGGGCCTGCCGTCCCTGAACTGGGAGAAGCGTATCGCGAGGCTTCTCTGAAGCGGTTTGAAGAATTTCTGGAAGAAATCAAACGAGTTAATTCATAATTCAACTTTTACCCTAATATTTGAGAGGAATGCAAAAACTATGAAAAAGCAACAACATCACAACAACGTCTTCACCCTCATCGAACTGTTGGTTGTCATCGCCATCATCGCCATTCTGGCGGCAATGCTGCTGCCCGCATTGAGCAAAGCACGGGAAAAGGCCCGCGCCATCTCCTGCACAAGCCAGATGAAGCAAATCGGAACCTACACGGCGCTGTACTTGAGCGACAACAAATACACGTTCTATCCGTGCGGAAACCTGAGCGGCACATGGTCGCGCTTCCTAGCGCGGAGCATGGACGGCGCGCAGGACAGCAGCAGCGGTATATTTAACGTCTTTTCCAACGGATGCCTCCTCTATTGTCCATCCACGGCGGGTTCTCAACGCAGTTCGGCACCACAATCCTACTACGAACTTTCCATGCTTGGAAGTTACTGGCCCGGGATGGGTTATGGTATGTGTGGCGGCCCGACGGCATGGCCCAAAAACGACAATGTCACAATGGACGATGGTACGTCAGGCAACTGGAAGGGTCCCGCCATGGAGGCGCAACTGCGCAAGCCCTCCAGCACCATTATCCTCATTGAAGCGCAGATGGCCAACAGCCCCGCCTACAACCCCGCCAAGACCAAGCAACTCTACCGAGGCAACATCGATGAAGCAGGTGATGCGACCAAATCCTTCTACAGCAAACGCCACGGCAACAGGGCGAACAGCGTGTTCACCGACGGACACATCGAGGCACTTCATACGACCGCGCTTGTCGTCTGGCAGAACAACTGGAACTGGGATGACGGCTATTTCTACGGCGAGTGGAAATAGTTTTGTTTGAATGCTGGAACTACGGCCGATGGCCGCTGTTCCAGCGGTTCCGCCAGATACGGGGTGATTCCCCCATATTCCGTTTGAAATACCTTGAAAAGGCGAATTCATCCCTAAATTTCATCAGGCGGGATATCTCTTTGAAAGAGCAGCCCTGCCCGACCAATGTCATGCAGCGGCCTGTTACAAAGCGGTCGATTAACTGCTTAGGAGTGATTCCAGTATCGGCCGTAAAATGTCGCGTGAAATTCTCACGCGACAGATTTTTTTCTCTGGCCAGATCGGCAACCGATGTCAATGCGGTTCCGTTCTGGTTCAGATAATCGATCACATCCGCATATTTGCGCAAGGCCAGTGGCTTTAAAAAATCCTCAGGCGAGTAATGTCCGAGGAGTCGTGCCTGAATTGAATATACCAGGCTGCCAGCCATTATGGCATTTTGATAAAGTTTTTCCGAATCCGTTGAATCGAATATTTCCATCAGCGGAGCGAATTCGGGTGGATTGGGAATCTCCAGCATCCGTGGGCAACCAGAGAAAAACTCCACGCCTGGGAAAATCTCCAGATTGGTCTGGATTGAAAGAAAGAAAAGTTGGCCGTCAAGTTGAAAACGGACTGGCAGAAATGCGGGAACAAAATACATGTTGCCAGGAATCAGTTCGTACTGCCGAAAAGAATCGGATATGTAATTCTGCGGACCATTCGGATTCTTCAAAGGAAAGAACATCCGATTGAGCGACATGTACCGCATGGATGAGTTGAACACTGGGAAATACCCTCTGGCATAATGACGTAATGCAAAATGCGAGGCATTGAATATCGCAATCAAATCAGCGCGCCCGACAATACGTTTCTGCACCATAAGAGTATCTCCTGTTTTTGATTTAATATGCTTTTCTAATTTAGAAATACAATCACAAAATGCCATGTTTTTGGTTATATTTTGCTATTTTAGGATTTGAGTTTCGTGCTATATTAGTACTGTTTTCTCCCCATGAGCACAAATGAAAGAAGGATTTCCAGAAGAGCCAGAGGTTCTAGAGATTCATAGCAAGGCATTGAAAGATGAGCTACAACGATATTAGACAGAACAACCAAGGCAAGATGCTGGTGCTACTGGCTGGCCAGTCCAACATGGCTGGACGTGGCTATGCAGAGGCAGAGGATCTGACCACTATATCGAACCTGCTTATGATACGCCCAGACGGCAAATGGCAGCCTGCCATCGAGCCAATTACAAAGGACAGGAATTTTGTTGGGACTTTCCAGGCCTCGGGCGAAAAGGTCATTGGGAACGACCCTTTTGAAACTGTTCTTCCCGTCGGTGATCAGAAAGTTTGCGGCGTCGGCCCTGGCCGCACATTCGGGCGGCTGCTGGCGGAGGCGAATCCCGACAGAGTCGTCGGATTAATCCCCTGCGCCGTCGGTGGGACTTCCATTGCGGCATGGATGCCAGGCGGCGTCGATGACTGGGATGCCAACAATTATCCGTATGACAACGCCATCAAAAAGGCCCGCGAGGCGCAGAAAAGCGGAAAAATCGTGGCCGTGTTGTGGCATCAGGGAGAAAATGACGCAGGCAAGCAGACAGAAAACTATCTTGAAAAACTACGGATGGTCATTCAAAATTTTCGGAGGGATTTACAACTAGGGGACGATGTTCCGTTCATTGCGGGGGACATGGCGTCCTTCTACCCCGAAAGACTCAGCATCCATATCAATATAGTTGACAACGCATTGGAAACACTTGCGGTTGAGGACCACTCATTCCGATTGGTACATACCAAGGATTTGACTCATCGAGGCGACAACCTGCATTACGACACGGCATCGCAGCACGAACTCGGAAGACGCTATTTTGAGGCGTATTTGCAATTTAAAAGGAGTTGACAACGATGAAAAATCTGCTTTTGCTTGGTGACTCCATCCGCATGGGATATGATTCCTTCGTGCAGGAAAAACTCGCAGGCCGCATGAATGTTTACTTCGCGGAGGACAATGGACGTTTCGCGCAATACACGTTGCGTACACTTTCC
>JAGCTA010000365.1 GCA_017963875.1 Victivallales bacterium
CTTGGGAATATGAGCCTATTGTTTCCAATAGGCTCTATTCCCTATGAGGGGCGGTAATTACATAAGTCAATGCGACTGTGAAAGACCCCGAAGGGGTCAAATATCAGTAACCCCAGGTTGAGCGAAGCGAAACCTGGGGGACGCAGCCACCAAAGGATTCCGACCTCGAAGAGGTCGAACCTATCCTCTTGGGAAATAGAACTTTCCAATAAAGTTTGAATAGAGCATGATGATAAAACGTATATTCAGTATAGCATGGCTACTGGCCAGTTGGCTGGTGCTTGGTGCTCCTGTCGCCTATTATGTCGATGGCGCAACGGGAAATGACGAATTTCCAGGTGAGGAATCCGCGCCGTTCCGTACGCTGAGGCGTGCTCTCCGCCAGTACAGGATGCTGGCAATTACGCGTTGTCTCCCAGAAGGTGGAGTCCGCATCGTGCTGGCTCCTGGGCGATATGAAATGGCGTCAGGGCGTGTTTTCAATGAAGACGAATCTGCGAGTCCTGACTGCCCATTGGAAATTGACGGGCAGGGGAAGGCGGTTTTCACGGGAAGCCTTGTATTGCAGCGTTCTGATTTTGTCCCCGTGGCCGATGAAGCCGTCCTCAAGAGATTGCCTCAAAGTGCGAGAGGAAATGTCCAATGCTGTGATTTGACGAAATATGGCATTCCCGCAGAGGTCGTTGCCGATGTATTCCGTGGCCCTTTCCCATTTGGGCAGTTGTTCGTCAACGGAAGACGTCAGCCGATGTCCCGCTGGCCCAACGTCGGCTGGGCGGCAATGGGCAACGCCGTGGAACGCGGGGATTATGGCAAGGCAGAAGGGCAGGGGGGCATTTTCACCTATACGGATGAAACGCCCGCAGAACGATGGAAGACGGCGTCAGCCGTATGGCTTCATGGCTTTTGGGCGCACGACTGGCTTGACGAGGTCATTCAAGTGGAGTCCATTGACGGTGCCAGCAAGCGGATTCGCCTCAAATCGGCCGCAAGCCGCTATGGAATAGGGAACTGGTCTCCAAGGAGGAACCGCGAGGAAAGACGTTTCGCCGCACTTAATCTGCTTGAGGAACTCGACCGTTGCGGCGAGTGGTGCTTCGAGCCAGAGAACGCACGCCTCTACGCATGGTTGCCAGATAATAATGGCGATACGGGCGAGATTATTGAATTCTCACGGCTTAAGACATCTTTTTTCAAAGTTGAGAATTGTTCTGGCATCAGATTCAGCAATTTGATTTTCGAATGCTCGAATGGTCCTGGGCTGGAACTGGAAGGAAATGACAATGCAGTTGTCGGCTGCGTTTTCCGAAATCTGTCTGGAACGGGAATCATTGTCAACGGTTCCAGAAACAGAGTCGAATCATGCGACATCTATGATCTGGACGGTACAGGGGTGACCGTTGACGGCGGAGACACAATTTCGTTGGTGCGTGGCGAGAATGTTGTTCAAGATTGCCATATTCACCATATTGGCAAGGCGGCATTGGGATACAGCGCTGCTGTCCGACTGGGGGGTGTCGGAAACCGTGTCAGCCATAATCTGTTCCACGATATGCCTCATGCCGCAGTGCTGATCAGCGGCAACGAACAACTTGTCGAGGCGAATGAGATATTCAGCGCATGTCTGGAGACATCTGAATCGGGGGCGTTGTATTCCACGCGCAACTGGGGAAGCCAGGGAAATGTCGAAAGGCATAATTATATCCATGACCTTGGCGGTGTTGGTTCAGTCTCGCCAGGAGTATATTTTGACGACTGCGACAGCGGCGATACCGTTGAAGGGAATGTGTTTGTAGGACTGGATAGAGCCGTGATGATCGGCGGCGGTCGTGACAATCGGATTCTCGGCAATGTATTTTTTGACTGTCATCCTGCACTGTTTATGGATGAACGCGGCAAATATCTAATTAAATGGAACAAGGGCGAGGCGGACAGTTGGGACTTGCAGGCGAAACTTGAGGCGGTGAATTACCGACAGGCATCTTGGAGTGTTGCATATCCAAGTCTTTCCAAAATAATGGAGGACGAACCCGCGAAACCGAAGCACAATGTCGCCAGCGGGAATATCGTCGTCGGCGGGACGGGGTTCATGATGAAGGACCCGCTTCGTAAACTGCTGACGGACGAGCGGAACTGGTTCATGGACATCAGTTCAACACCAGGATTCGCGGATGCAAGAAAAGGCGATTTCACCTTGACGGACATGGTGGAAGTGCGGAAGCATATTCCTAATTTTGCGGATATTCCTTTCCAGTCCATTGGCCTGAAAAGTCGTCGCTCCGATTCACACGCCCTTCTTGAGGCTAGTTTGAAGGAACGCTCCCTAAAGAGCAGAATTGCTCCAGCCCAGCCTAAGAATGAGCGGCCAGTCGGTCCAAAAGGCAGATTTACCGCCGCCGTTGCGAAGAATCATGTCAACGTGGATGGCGATTTATTGAAGGAAGAGTGGAACGACACGGTTGTCTGTGGTCGTGTGCGCCTTGAAAACGATGAATATGGTGTGAAACGTGGGCCACCAAGCACACTGTATGCCATGGCTGGCGATGGCGGCCTTTGGTTCGCCTTCGATGTCTCTGTTTCGGGGCGTCAACTGGTTCTTGATGGAGACTGGGGTGAAACGGACGGCGTTGAACTGGCCTTGCTGCCGCCTGGCAGTGCCTGCACGCTTGTGTACCGCGGACTTGCCAATGGACAATATCATGGAAGCGACAATGGCGGCGCCAATAAAGAGCAACTTCGTCAATTCATGACGGGCGTGCTCTATCATGCCAAAGATTATGGTGGCGGCATGTGGTGCTGCGAGTGGTTCATTCCATGGAACGCCATGGGGGGACGTCCCCCAAGTGGCACGGCCATTGGATTCAATGCTGCTGTGAGGCAGGCCGCCGACGGGCGCTGGCAATTATGGCGCGCAAGCGGAAGTCGGACGTCTGATGTCCAAAGGACAGGGGAACTGGTCATTCCTTGAACGGATAAAGTCTCTTTTTAAGGAAAAATCCATCAAAAACATGTCGCAAGGAATTGCAAGATTTGCATTTTATGTTATGTTTAATGGATTTACCGTTTTCCCGAAATTAATCTAACAATCACATAATTATAACATGGAGCAAGCAATGGGAATGATATTGCTGAATGGAATGAGTGTATTGGCCATGGCTGGAGGCCAAGGCGGTGCACAGGGCGGCGGCATGTGGGACATGCTGCTGATGATGGCCGTCATCATGGGGTTGATGTATTTCATGGTGATGAGACCGCAGCAACGCAGGGAAAAGGAACGCCAGGCGATGCTGAAGCGAATCACGGTCGGTGACAAGGTACGGACCATCGGCGGCATTCTCGGAACTGTCGCGGCGGTTTCCGAGACGACCATCACCGTGACAGTCGCAGACAAAGTCGCCATAGATTTTGTCCGTGATGCGGTTCAACTGGTTGAAGGCGAGCCTGCCAAGGACGTCAAGAAGGAAGACGATGCCAATAAGAAGTGATTTCTGGCGGTTCTTTTAGTAGCAAACATTAAAACCAAATATATTTCAAAGGACAGGTAATGAAAAAATCGTTGATTATTCGCTGGTGTATCATCGGTGCAATTGTTCTCTGCTGGACAGTTTCCATCTTCCCCATCAAGGACAGGGATATTCTTGATGAATTTATGAAACTTTCCAAAGTTCAGATGAAGGAATACGAGGCGCAGGCCAAGGAACTGGAAGCCGCTGGCGGTCGCGATGCCGTTCTGAAGAAACTTCAGGCCGTTGAAGACAAGAGCAGCAAGGAATACATGTCTCTGCTGAAAATCTACCGTTCGGATGAGAAAATCAAGAACTACAAGGAACTGACCGACCGAATCGATGCACTTGTCAAGGCACTTCCTGCGGACATCAGCGCGTCTGACAAGTCCAAGATGTCCTACCGTCTGCTTGAGAAGGCGGCTGGGACCGATGACGGCAAACGTGCCAGAATCAGTCTGAACGATTATATCAAGATTTCAAAAAATGAGCGGACATCCAACGCCAATGTCCTGCGTTACCTCCGCCGCCGCACGGCTGGAAAGTTGAATCTTGGATTGGACTTGCAGGGCGGTACGGAATTTGTCGTCGGTTTTGATGAAGAGCAGGTCAAGGAAAAGGAGCCCAATGCCAATATCGAGTGGATCCGCGACCAAATCCGCACGATTCTTGATAATCGTCTCAATAAACTCGGCGTTACCGAGCCTGAAATCCGTGTCGAAGGGCCGACGGCGATTTCCGTCAAGATGCCTGCTGTCAGCGAAGGCGAAAAGGCGAGCATCCGCAAGACCATTCAGGATTCCGCCAAACTTTCTTTCCATATGCTCCAACCATACGATGCAACCACGGGAAAGAGTTATGAAATGATGACGGTCGCGCTCGTCGGAAAATCCGATGACGGCGAGGAAATCGAAAACGACATCTCTGTCCGCAAGGAGCCGACGGATGTTCTTGGCAGTGACATCGAGCGCGCAGTACCACAGCAGGACAACTATGGTCGCTGGTCAGTCGGCTTGACATTCAACAAGAATGGCGCGGAGGCGTTCGGCAGAGTCACAGGTGCGAATGTCGGCCAGCAGTTGGCCATTGTTCTTGACGGCAAGGTCTATAGCGCACCTGTCATCCAGGGCGCAATCACTGGCGGAAGCGCGCAGATCACAGGCGATTTCAGTTTTGAGGAGGCTCGTCAATTGGCCACCGTCATTTCGTCAGGCAATCTTCCTGCGGATATTTCGATTTCCAGCGAATTCGGTACAGACCCGACCTTGGGCGCGGATTCCGTCCGCAGCGGTTTCATGGCTGGTATCATCGGTCTGGCGTTGGTCATTGTCTTCATGCTCTGGTATTATCATATCGCAGGTGTCATTGCCATTTTGGCATTGATTGTCAACACGCTGCTGACATTGGGTTCCATGTCATTGCTCAAGGCGACCATTACAATGCCTGGTATCGCAGGTATGGTGTTGACCATCGGTATGGCTGTTGACGCAAACGTCCTGATTTTCGAGCGTATCCGCGAGGAATTGGCAAAGGGCAAGGCACTCGCAGGTTCCATCCGCGCAGGTTATGAGCGTGCTTTCAGCAGTATCTGGGATTCTAACCTGACGACTCTTCTGACATGCTTCTTCCTCTACTCTTTTGGCAGCGGCTCAATCAAGGGATTCGCCGTCACATTGAGTTGCGGTATTTTTGCAAGTATGTTCACTGCCATTTTCATGACGCGTGCCATCTTTGACCTGCTTATCCACTGTGATGTGATCCACACGTTGAATATGCATTCCTTCTCCTTCCTGAAGGCCCCGAAGATTGATTTCCTGAGTTATCGCAAAATCTGCGTCCGTTGTTCCTTGACGCTCATTGTTATCTCGCTGATTTGGATGTTTGTCCGTGGAAACGGCATGTTGGGCATTGAATTCTCGGGCGGTACACAGATTTCCTACACAATCGGCGAACCTACAAAGAAACCTGCTATCGAGGAACTGCACAAAGTTGTTGACGCGACCAAGGGACTTGAGCAGGCGCGTATCGGATACAAGAAAGGTGAAGGCGGCATGGAAGTCCTTGAAATCACCACACCGCCAGGAAAGAAGGCCGAGGCTGAAGAGGAAAAGGCCGCGGAAAAAGCCGCCATCGCCAAATACGATGCTGCAAACAAGGCGTTCGTCAAGGCTGATGAAGCCAGAGCAAAGGCTGCAGATGAAGTCGCAGCCAAGACGACGGCACTCGAAAATGCCGACAAGACATTGGCTGATGCGCAGGCCGCCGTCAAGGCCGCCAAGCCAGAAGACAAGTTGGATGACCTGAAGGCCGCAGTCACCGCCGCTGAAAAGACACAGGCAGATGCCAAGGCCGCAATGGAAAAGGCCGCTGAGGATGCCAAAGCCGCAGTTGCCGCCGCGAAGACCGCTGCCGATGAAAGAAAGGCGGCTGACAGCGAACTGGCGAAGGTCCAGGGCCGAGTCGATCCGAATGATTTGCTTGATACATTGGCGGAAGCCTTCCCCGAAGCCAAACTGGAAGTCGGCGGAACGAAGATTGTCGGAGCGCATGTTGGCACGCAGTTCCGCGTGGATGCATTCCTGGCGGCTTTCTGGGCGTTGATTGGTGTCATCATCTACTTGGCATTCCGTTTCGAGTTCAAGTATGGTTTGGCCGCTGTCTTGGCCGTCATTCATGACGTCATTTGCGCATGTGGTCTGTTTGTCATCTTTGGCGGACGCATCACGCCGAGCGTCATAGCCGCCTTGCTGACCATCATCGGATATTCGCTGAATGATACAATCGTCATCTTCGACCGTATCCGTGAGACAAAGACATTCCACAAGGACATGAAGTTCTCTGAACTCGTCAATCTGTCAATCAACCAGACATTGTCGCGTACCATCCTGACAACTATCACAACGGTTTTCGTCGTTGCCTCGATCATGATTCTGTCTGGTGGCGACATTCAGGATTTCGCCATTGTAATGTTCATGGGGTTGTTCATCGGTACCTATTCAACCATCTTCATCGCGACTTCGTTTATCAACACCTGGCAGAGGAAAATCGCTGCCAAGAGCGAGGCAGCAGCCACTCCGAAGAAGAACGCTCTGCCCACGGTCAAGTAATTTGTTTCTAGTATTCGTGTAAAGAAGCATGACACAATCCCAGATGTCTTAACATGGTAGATTCAATCCATGAGTAGGCGTCTGGGATGTTTTACATCAACTAAAAGGAGATGAAAAATGATTATCAATCTGGATTTCACTGGGTATGTCGCCATTTGCACAGGCGGTGCTTCTGGCATGGGGTTGTTGTCGGGGCAGAAGTTCGCAGAATCAGGCGCGAAGGTCGTATTGTGCGATGTGAATGAGGAAGCGGTGAAAGCATGTGCCGACGAAATCTGTGCGAAGGGCGGCGAGGCGATTGGCCTGAAGGTCGATGTGCGGAATTTTGAAGAAATTGAACATGCCGTCAATGTGACGATGGAGAAATTTGGTCGTATCGACTATCTCATCAATGCGGCTGGCGGTGCCTCTGGGCGAGTGTTCAAATGCCAAGACACGTTCTGGGAGCGCGATCCGAAGATCATCGAATGGGGTCTGGATGTCAATCTGAAAGGTGCAGTGCTGTTCTCGCGTGCGGTGTTCAACCGCATGAAGGCAGGGAAGCATGGCTGCATCATCAATTTCGGTTCCGTGACTGGCGAAGAAGGCGGCGGTTCGGGTGCAGTGGACTATTCAGCGGCCAAGAGTGGCATGCACGGCCTCACGAAGAGCATTGCACAGGCTGGCGCAAGTTGCGGCATACGCAGTTGCTGTGTCATCCCAGGACCCGTTCTGACGCGTGCCGCGATGGCGAACATGAAGACCGCCCTGGGCAGAGCCGCAGAACCTTGGGAACTGGTCGATTTCATCCTCTATCTTTGCAGCGACAGCCATGGTTCGGCATTTACAGGCTCCGCCCATGTGATTGACTGTGGGCGTCTGCTGGCGACTTTCTGAAGAGACGTGCCGTTTTCCATGGGGCTGCTGGAGCGATATGGCGCAGGAAAGGATGTTTTTCGGGAAGCATCCAAATCCCCGAAAATGTCTCTTGGGCGCGTTTTGACCCAGTCGAAGCGCATGTATCGCATTGTGACGGATGACGGCGAGTTCCAAGGCGAAGTCAGCGGTCGATTCCGTCATGAGACGTCTTCGACCGCTGATTTCCCAGTCGTCGGAGACTATGTCTTGGCGATGCTTTCCCATTCGATGGGCAAGGCGGTGATTCATCGTGTGTTGACGAGACGCAATGTCTTTGAACGGACGATTGCGGGGAAGGCACCGCGCTCGCAGGTCGTCGCCTCGAACATCGATGTCGTTTTTATTTGCATGTCGTTGAACGACAATTATAATCTGAATCGCTTGGAACGGTATCTTTCTGTGACATGGAAATGCGGCGCTGATCCCGTGGTTGTTTTGACAAAATCGGATGTGGCGCAAGGTTCTCTTGATGAATGCCTGAAAGCCGTCCAGGACATCGCACGAGACGCACGGGTCCTCGTCACATCGTCGTTTGATTCCACGTCCATTGATGAATTGCGAAAGTTTATTTCAGTTGGCGTGACGGCGGCTTTCATTGGTTCTTCGGGCGTCGGGAAATCGACGCTAATCAATCTACTTCTTGGCGAGGAACGTCAGGCGACGGGGGAGATTCGCGAGGCGGACGGAAAGGGACGCCATACGACCAGCATGCGCGAGATGATTTTGCTTCCCGACGGCGGCGTTGTCATTGATACGCCAGGAATGCGTGAACTTGGCATTGAAAGCGCGGATATTGAAGCCACGTTTGAGGATATTGAGGAACTGGCTTTGCATTGCCGTTTTAGTGACTGCCGCCATGAAACTGAGCCTGGTTGCGCGGTCAAGAAGGCTATCGAGGATGGTCGGCTGGATGCACGACGTTTGGAGAATTATCTCAAACTTCGGTACGAAGTCGGAGCAAGGTAATCAGTTGAGCATCGGCGCTGCTGGCGAGATGAAGCGAAAGTTGCTGCGAGAGGTCAAAAAACGACCGTATGCGAAAATCACCTCTGGTGCTTTCATGGGCAAATGTTAGTCAACTTTAATACATTTGCTTGCCTCGACTACAGTTCAATTTCCTATTTTCTTAGGAGAAAGAGCGTTTTTTGAAAAAGCGGTCGCAAAATCTTGCCACTTTTTATTGAAAATGGTCAAAAAATCTTGCCATTTTTATTGAAAAGGATATAGTATGTCTAAAAGAATGTAGAATTCTTGCAATCAGAAGGGAAAAGATGAAAAAGGCGTTGGAAGAAATATTTGGGGAGTTTTATGATAATGGAATTCAGGGGGATGTTCGTCCGCGCATCATTCCGTTTTGGGAAAAGCCACATTTGATTTCGGTGATTACGGGAATGCGTCGAACGGGCAAGACCTATCTGACCTACCAGCGTATGCAGGAACTTCTGAACTCAGGCATTTCCTTGGAGCGCATAGTTCATGTCAGTTTTGACGATGAACGCCTAAACCATTTTTCCGTGGATGACTTGCATCTCATCAACGAGTTACATGCGGCGTTTTTCCCTGATGCGGCACGTCAGAAATGCTGGTACTTTCTGGACGAACTTCAGAACATTGATGGATGGGAACTGTACGCACGTCGTCTTGTTGACACTCCTCAGATTCAACTATGCCTGACAGGTTCCTCCTCAAGGTTGCTTTCGAGCGAAATTGCAACTCAACTTCGAGGACGTTCACTGGAAACTGAGGTCTTTCCGCTTTCATTTGCAGAAATGTTGACATTCAACGGCATTTTTACCAAACTGCCGTCACCACCATATTCTTCCCATACGGTAGGGCGGTTGAAAAATGCTATGGGGCGTTATTTGGAGGAGGGCGGTTTTCCTGATGTTCAGGGGACAAGCGTCAGGCTTCGCATCCAAATGCTTCAAGGGTATGTCCAGAGCGTTCTCTACCGAGATGTATTGGAGCGGCACGAAGTTCCCAGCGTTCAGGCTTTGCAATACACATTGGACTATCTGATACACAATTATTCCAGAAAGATTTCTACACGTGCAATCTCTGGAGCACTCAAATTCAATGGCGTCTCAAGCAATCGCGAGTCCATTGGAGAGTATCTGCGCTATTTTAAGGAAGCATATCTTGTCTATCCAGTTTCACTTCGAACGGATTCGCAGACCATCCGAAATGCAAATCCAGACAAGTACTACCTCGTTGATACAGGATTGCTCCGAGCCATGCAACCACGAAATGACGCCGAAAAAGGCTGGCTTCTGGAAAACCTCGTGTTTCTTGCTCTTCGCCGCGGATTTCAGGAAATCGAATACTACAACTGCATTGGCGGAGGCGAAATCGACTTTTTAGTAACAGACAAAATAACGCATAGCAATCGGCTAATTCAGGTCTCATGGGAGATGGACGACGAAGAGACTTTCCATCGTGAACTTTCTGCCATGACAACTGCCATGGCAGAAACGGGCATTCAAGATTCAACCATCGTGACATGGGACGACAAAGAATGTATTCAGGATGGCGTTCGAATCGTCCCTGTCTGGAAGTGGGCGTTGGAAGAGGCAAAAAGCCAAATTCCATGACCATTAAAAACGTCAGGCGTAAATATGCAATATATAAATGTAGGATTTAGCCTTCGATGCATTGGGCAATCTGCTTGCCTGATTATCTGCAGTTTTCTTCCAGTTTTCTCTCTATTTTCATGAACGCCCTTTGACGCTTGCGCAAAGGGCCTTGAATTGTCTAAATTTTCATGAACGCCCTTTGACGCTTGCGCAAAGGGCCTTGAATTGTCTAAAAGGGCTAGCCGCGAATGTTCCGAACGGCACGGCGGTTGTATCGCGGTTGTATCCCATGTCAAATGTGAGCGCACATCCTTTTTGAGATAGACGAATCGCCCATTCGATTACGCTGTCGTCGTCAAAGCGGCTGTTCACTCCACCCCAGGTATTTCCAAGATAGGTCAGGCAGTGGGACTGGATTCCGTAGTCGTTCGGACCATTGACGTCAAACTTTTGAAGTTCATTGGTTTCGCCTGCCAGATAGTCATCGCCTGGCAGGACGCGAAATGAGCCGACGCCTCCGTTGAAGGCGCAGACGGCATTCGGATTTCCAACTTTTGCGGCGGCTGAATAGAGGAGGGCTATGTTCGCGCTGAAGGAGAGCCAGTCGTAGGCACCGTCGAACCACCATCCATCAATGAGATCGCCGTAGGTCTTTGACCAAAATTCAATGACTTTAGCCCAATTGTCACTTCCTTCTTTGGTGATTTCATGGTCTCGGGGCAGGTCGTCTGGAAATCCTAGGGCATGTGCGGCGTTCAGGTCCTTATTTGCCACTTGGCAAGGGAGATAGGTCATAAAACGAATTCCCCTTTGACGACAGGCCACGGCGATTTCAGCAATGAGGTCTCGTGTGGCGCAGCGTTCGCCTGGCTTGTATCCAGCCAGTTCGTCGAAGACAAGATTGGGGGCGTTGTAATAACCCGTATTCTGACCGAATGTGAAGATGAAATAATCGGCTCCCGCTTCGGCAAGTTGGTTGGCCAATGCCTCCGTCTCCATTTGGTCGATGAAGCGCAGAGTGTCCTTGTCTGGAAGGAAATGCATGAAGGCACCGATCTTATGGGCCATCCATGCGGCTCGGTTGTTTGTTGTCTTTTCCATAGTTCAAATCAGATTTCCAAAAAAGCGAATAGAGCCTTGAGCAGGTCGCGGCCGCAATAGCGCAGATTGTCGAATGATGTCCCTTGGACATGGACGGCGAAGACATTGTAAAGTTCAAAATTGTCCAGCATGAACCTTTCAAAGTAGCCGAGCGGGCGAATGGTCAGCGTGGAACTGATGACGGCTGGTGTCTGGATGGGGTTCCAGAATTCCGTTGTATTGGTTCTCATGGCACGATGCAGTTTGACGGATGAGGACATGTAGTCGATGGTATGGACGGGCTCCAGCGACATTCCACCGTGGAATTTGCCTGCGATGGCGAATTCCATTCCGCTTTCCGCCAGTTCAAATGCCAGTTTGCGGACATTTTCGATTTCCTGCGGTGCGTTTTCCTTGTGCCACCATCGTCCGCCATAGCCGTAGCCAGCGGAATGTGTCGTTCCCGCGATGACACCATCGACGCTGACCATCGGGACGCATTCGAACTTGTAGTTGTCCAGAAAGCGCCGCGCGTCGTCGTTGTCGGATACGAGATAGTCGAGCATACCTTCGAGACCAACGCTGCCAGTGAACTCGTCCGCATCCTCGCGGGAAATGACGAAGACGCATTTTTTCGCGTCTGGATTTCGTGTAATCGTCAACCGTGGCATGTCGAGGCCGCAGCGTGATTTTCCGATGGACGAGCGTGTGACTTCTGGGTGCTTGCAGTATCCGTCAAGATAGGAGAGCAAATCCGTATAGGTGTACATCGGACCGAAACTTACGATGGCCTCGTCTTCCTTGTATGTGTGCCTGAAATAGTATTGCCCGATGCAACTTCCCGTGTAGATATCCGTTGTCTTTTCCCATGTTTTTCCGCCGTCATAACTGACGACTGGGGCGACGATGTGGCCGTCGGCATATTTCCAGCGGTTCATTCCGCCGCTGTAGCCAGGCGAGGTGATTTCCCTGCATGTGAAGGTGAAGATGATTTCCCTGCCTTTGCATCCGCGCATTCGGAAGTTGAAGTAGTACCATGTGTCCGCACGCAGGTCAATCGAGTAGAAATCTTCTCCCAGTTTGGAAACACTGCCGATGCACGAACCTTCGTAGTCGCCGTCAAAGAAGATGCTGTCTTTCATTGCTATCCCTGTGGTCATTTGATTGTTTTGAGTTTGCAGTTTTTTATTTGATTTCAGTTGAACTTTGACAATAATATAATACATTAAATTTTTCCAAAAACAATGTCAACTCATCATTCATACTGAGGCAGAACTTATGGTAGAACTTGATTTCAGCAAAAGCGCGGACGGTTTGATTCCAGCCATCGCGCAGGATTATCAGACAGGCGAAGTCCTAATGCTTGCCTATATCAACAAGGAAGCATGGGAGAAGACACTTGAGACTGGCATTGCAACCTACTGGACGCGTTCGCGCAAGAAACTGTGGGTCAAGGGCGAGTCATCAGGGAACATCCAGAAGGTCAAGGAGATTCTCGTCGATTGCGATTTGGATACTGTCATCTTCAAGATTGAGCAGGTCGGCGGTTCCGCATGCCATGAAGGTTACCGCAGTTGCTTCTTCCGCCGCGTTGAAAAGGATGGCAGTCTGACGGTGCTCGGTGAGCGTGTTTTCGATCCAAAGGAAGTGTATAAGAAATAATTATTCGATTTTTGATGCAGGAGAAAAATCATTATGGCATTGCTGAAATTGGGTTTGCCGAAGGGCAGTCTTGAAGAATCAACAGTGGATATGTTCCGCCGTGCTGGCTGGAAGATTGACATCAAGTCCCGTTCCTATTATCCGTCAATTGACGATC
>JAGCTA010000366.1 GCA_017963875.1 Victivallales bacterium
AATTCGGCAACGTCTTCCCGCTCGCCTCAATCGGCAACGAGGGGCTTAGTTTCATCTTCGGCCGTTCCGATGACGATTACGGCACATACGTCGCGAAGACATCGCTACAGCATGCGCTCCTCAAGTGCCTGAAGGAACAAGGCCGCCTCCGCCGCGCAGGATGGTTCATCGTCCCCGAACTCATTGATTGACAGACGCTTGGTATTCAATCCGCACTTGTGACGTACTGAAGCATGTCCGCCATATCGGTCGATCTCCTGCCGATGACCTGGTAGAGAGAAAAATGCCGCACAACTTTTCCCTCTGGCGACTGCGGCAGTAGATCGACGGCCATCCTGCCGATGTTCATAAACCCGAGGTCCACTGTTGACAACGGCGGATCAAGCATCACATTGCCTGGGTAACCGCAGTATCCCATCACTGCGATGTCTTCTGGAATCCTGTATTTTTTCGAGGCAAGCGTCTTCATGACTTCAATTGCGTCAAAATCCGAAAAGCACATAATCGCCTGGACATTTGGATTGGCGGTGAGCAGGCGTTCCAGAGTCGCTTTGACTGTCTCCGAATCCATTACCGAGAAATTCGCGTCTGGGAAATAACTGAGCCGCCCATGCGTATCGAGGCCAAGTTCCTCAAACAGAGCGGGATACTCGTCGCATCTCCAATCGCGGGAATAATCGTATGCCTCCAGAATCCTCACATTGTGGTATCCGCTCTTGGCCAAGTGCTTCAACCCGTCCTTCCAAGCCTGGCGTGTGTTTGTCGCGACAGCGGAGAACCCCGTGACCAGATGGTCTTTCATACGTGGATGAACCAGAAGGATGGGGACCTTCAGCCGATGGAACACCCCTATTTCCGTTTCATGGCCCTTATACGTGGAATCAATCACCAGAACTCCAGACAAGTTCTTCCTTTTCAAAAACTCTACCGCTTTGTCTGCGCCCAAATCGCGTATATACTCCTTGAAGCAAAGTTCGATTTTGTAGCCCGCCTCAGTCGCGGCCGACGATATTCCTGGAACAATATAGTGATAGGGCATGTGGATGCCGCTTTGCTGCGTAATCACGACCATGATGGTGTCGGCGACCGCATCCCCGCTGACAAATGTGCCTTTGCTTGGCAGACGCTCCACAAGCCCCTCCTCCTCAAGACGCGCCAGCGCAGAACGCAATGTCACCTTAGCGACATGAAGTTCTCGGCTAAACTCCAGTTCCTTCGGCAGACGCATCCCAGGGGCATACGTCCCATTGAGGATGTTCTGCTTCAGTTGCAGGTAGATTTTATCTTTCTTTAGGCTTTCAGGCATTCTAAAACCTATTTGCAATTTTCCTCATAGAACTTCAACAACTTGATGCGCGCTGCCTCCATGTCGGGAATGGTGCCACTGGCGCCTTCCGTGAAGATATCCTGAAGTTGCTTTTCCATGGTTTCTCTGTCTGGACGCCCTGCAATGGCCTTGAGGCAAAGGTGCGCGATGCGATAATCGGCGAAGCCATCGCACCAGGCGTCGAACCGCCTGCTGGAGAGGACGGTGCCGTAGTTCCAGTCAGGATAGAGCGTACCATAATCCGAGCGGTTCTTCGGGTCATAGCCTGAGCAATCAAAGGAATCGAAGCCGTCGCCGCCCGCGTGTGAATCGACATGCCAGAAAGCCGCTGTCGAACCGATGCCGTCACGAAGATTCTGCCAGAAGAAGCGGCGGAAGATGGACGGATGGACTGCCTTGTCAAGGATGCCATACGTCCAAATGGTACAGTTGTGGCGTTTGGCTGCCTCGATGACATCAGGCAGTGTGTTGGATGGTCTGTAAAGCATGACGATGTCGAAGATGCCGAAGATTTTGTCCATGGTCTCATCGGTGAGTTTTTTTCGTTTGGTTCCGAAAGGATGCGGGTCGATAAAGCGACGTGCCTCTGGGATGGCCTCCTTGATCCAGTTTCCTGCGTTCCAGGCGATATTCATCGTCGATTTCGGATCGTTCCAGTCACCGCCTGGTTCGTCACATGGATAGATAATCAACTGGCGTGTGGAAACGCCGAAAGTCTTGTCCAAGTGGGCTGCAAAATCCTTCAGGAACAGTTTGAACGCCTTGGTGAACAGCGGCGTGCCATACGGATGGCGGACTTTTCCATTGTGGACCATTGCCCATTTCTTCTCCATCGCCAAATAGACGATGACATGGCAGGTCTTCGGGTCGAAACCATTGGCGAAACAGGTTGCTAGCGTCTGGTCGAATCTGGAATAGTCGGCTTCGCCAATGGAGCCGTCCTCGTTCATTTCGGGATATGGCAGCATTCCGGAGAAAATGGTATTCAAGCCACGGTCGCTGAGGAAACGTGCATGATTCGGGTGGCAGTTGTTGCGAAGCATATACGTGAAATTCATGTTGACGCACGCAAAGTCGTCTGGATTCACGTCAATGACCTTGACCTCCAGTTCAATCAACTGGATGCCGAAGCCTGGATAGTCCCCCTTGGCAACAATGGTTCCCGTATAGGTTCCTGGCTCAAGCCCCTTGGAGGACACGGTCAGCCAAAGCGGAACTGTGCCGTTGGCGGAAGCCCGCACGACCGTATTCATTGGCAGAGGCGACAGCGGATCATAAAAGAGGTTTTTCGCGTTGTCCATGATTGGAAGCCCCTCCGCGAATTGAATGCCGCTGAGGAAAGCGTTCCATGGTTCGTTGTTGAACGCCTTGGCACCGCCTTGCATCGGCCACTTTTCAAAGCATTTGATCTGTCCGAGGAACGGTCTGTCGGTCATGTTTGAAAACACAATTCCGCGACGCGCCTCGCTGTTGCGAGGCATGGTGATGGCGATTTTTTGGACAGGCTTCGATAGCATGGAAACCGTGAGATTGTTCCCCCACGGGTCATCAGGTTCCCAAAGCACGAATGAACGCCCTTCAAGGCTGATGGACGTAAACAGGTTCCCAAGATTCCTGAAGGCGCGATCGATGCGCAGGAACCAGTCGCGAGAGTCGCCGTTGCTGGCGATGGTCTTTGCCAAAGCCGCCATGGCATCCTCTGCCTTCTGATGCAACTCGGGAGCATTCATCGGCAACAAAGTATATGCCTGACGAGTCTCCTCAAGTCGATGCTCAAAATACGCCTTTCTGCTTCCGACAATCATCAACGGAAAAGCATCTGGCTGATGGAAGTCAGTGGCAAGCGGCCCCCAGGTCTGAAGCCCGCCAGCCGCTGGGCCAGAACGCGTGAAAT